>CAZZXJ010000808.1:0-2826 GCA_964657905.1 uncultured Stigonema sp. | reverse complement strand
GATCTCCCACACCCCACACCCCACACCCCGCCCCAACGGGGCTTGGTCAACGGACAGTCGCCGCATTCTTCGGGCTAACCAACGCCGATCGCCTGCGGTACTACCGAACTTCTGTTCGTCGTTCGCGCCGCGTGTCCGATAGGACAAGACTTTAGGGTTCGCGATCTTCGATGAAGGAGCATCACGTGCGCCACTTGTTTTCGTCGTTTTCGCGGAGTGGCTATTTACGAGCGCTGATTTCTCGGTATAACTTTTGCCTAGTTGAACGTGTAATTGCCTCAAGAGGCTGCGTTTCATCTCTGCCCACATCCTATTTTTTTGCCAACAGTGGAAGTATTTGTTGTATACTGTCTGTCCGTGAAAGTCCCCCAATAGTTCCCGCCCAGTGCGAACCTCTTGGACGAGGTCACAAGACGAGTCGTTGCTTTTTCACTCTTGAATACGAGTTTTATCATCTGCTATTGGGCATGACTCAAAGCTACGATGTAAGATTTTCGGGGCATTCGTGCAGGACTGTATACCAATCATCAATATCCTTATGTTGGCTTCATAATGAATGCATCTTTCCTTCACTTTTTCTTTAAAAACTGTCATGTAGTAAAAAATGGTTGACAACAGCACACGTCCGATGGAGTGCAATCTGATTACGTAGCAATTTCCTAATCTCAGGCAATGAATTTTACTTTGTTTCCAACTTCACCCTTTTTGACGTAAGAGAATTTGTCTCTCCCAGATTATACTCATCATTTCGTATCCTTTAAACATGGGTCAGGCACTGTTGAAGAATTTCAACTGCATTTTTAGATTGACCAATCATTTTATCTGTCAATGGTCTTGCTCCACAATATAATTGCAATAATTGGCTGTTATATATTGAATTTGCATGATTCTATGTCAAGGTTTTCCTTTGCCCTTGGTGATTGGTAATCCAAAAGGCATCTGGTGAAAAACAATGTAGAGACGCGTAAGCGTTGCGGCACGAAGTGCCAGATCGCCTCTCTACAAGGGTTGTAGACAACGCACAATTAATTTCTAGACATGTCTAAAAGACTAATGACTAAGGATGATCTAACAGAAAAATCTGCTATTTATATGTGCATTATCCTTGACTAAAGACAGTTACTATGAAACAATATTCATTTTTAATTTGCTTGATCTTGGTGGCAATTTTCAATCCAGATTAGGAATGGAAATTTGTCGCTACCCATGCCCACAGTACTTCCGCCACTGTCCAAGCTTGGGCAATATAGCCTCTGTCTTGGAGTTATGGGCGCGTCGCCATCAAAAATTTCGCTCAGACTACCGAAACCGTAGGCGCAGAGATGATTAGCCATTGGTTCCCAGAATCGGCAAACTGCAATTCCGTAATCCCAATTGTGGGCATGGTCGCTCAGTAGGTAAAGTGACTTATCACCAGGATAAGCAGTCATGCATATTCCCTGTGCAACTGGCTCAACTGTCATATACCAGCTATTGCGAGAGGTGCTACCATGATAGTTAGGGTAGTTGACCATTGGGCTAACAGGATGTGGCAAAGATGATCGCTCTTGTCAATAGCGCGTAATGCATTCAGCTATTAGCACTCCTCGCGGGAGGGCGTGAGAAGTACCGCACGCTCAGGAGCAATTAAGTGAACTGTATTGAAATGTAGCCCTATAGACAGATAGCTTTATAGATAAAATTCCTTATCTTTAAAAAGAAAAGTATAATTTATTTCTCTGTTATTAAAACTATTAAAATTTTTCATCAAATTTTTGGAAAAATGAGGTTTAAAGTAAGCACAACCAGAAAAATGCTATTTTTTCTGCCGTTTGTTTGTCTTATTGTTTCTCTACTGGTTGGTGGGAATGCAGCGCTACTACAAAAGAAGACAATAATATCAAATCCAGAGTCTACTATTTGGAGTCAATATCCAGATCCTCGACTTAAATTTGCGACAAAACAAGGAGGGGAATTTGTAGCTTCTCCTAGTGGTTCAGTCAATACCACTGCGAGTAAATCTCAAGCCACTTCTCATTCTGGGGTGAATACCACTGCAACTGTAGGAAACTACAGACCCCAGTACAAGATTGCCTGGGCACATCCAAGTAACTATGGAGAGAGGTTTACTAGAGACGTCAATGGTATGCCTGTTAATAATAAACCAATTATCGTGCTTCATGAAACTGATGCTTCTGCATCCAGCGCCATTAATTTTTTTCAAGAGCCTCACATTGATGAAAACGTTCAAGCGAGTTATCACACTTTGATTTCGTTAGACGGAACGGTTATTTATATAGTTCCACCAGAAAAGCGAGCCTTTGGTGCGGCTAATTCAGTGTTTGATGACGCCTATGGCTCAGAGACCGTGAAGACTAATCCCCACATACCCGCATCTGTGAATAACTTTGCTTATCACGTCTCTTTAGAAACGCCGCCAGATGGTCATATGAATAACCAACCAACCCATAGCAGCTACACTGATGCTCAATACAATTCTCTTGCCTGGTTAATCGCTCAAAGTAATGTTCCAGATGAGCGGATTACCACGCACCGCATTGTGGATCGCTCAGGTCAAAAAATTGACCCCAGGAGTTTTGATTTCTATAAGTTCCTGAATTTACTTCATTCCTATCGTGGTGGATTCTAGAAAAAACAAGAGCGCACGAATATTCAGTCAGTTTGTAGGGTGGGCACTGCCAGCCCTTTCAATGCGAACAAATGAACTACTAAATCAATGACTGGAAGCCGCTCTCTGTATAGGGCGTGCTCAAAAATGGAGGATAGCATCTTCACACCTTAACAGATCGGGAAGTCTGGTAGCCCCGAAGAGAGAGTGTCAAGGAA
>CAZZXJ010000807.1:0-2829 GCA_964657905.1 uncultured Stigonema sp. | reverse complement strand
TGACTAAATTAAAAATCATCATCATAATTTCTCATCATTTTGGGGTCAGGGGCAAAGGCTAACCACAAAGGAAATTGTAGCAGTGCTAGACTGATTTGCTCTTCGGAATCGTCAATTATAATCAAAGGCAGTTGATTAGCTTTCCCCAGGCGGTCAGCTTTCTGCGCCAAAGCTTCAGGTGTCTCAAATAATACCACACCCCGGTCTGGTCCGAAATCTGGGCGGCCAATTCCCAGACAATCCTGCAAACCACGCCGCCATTCGCCCAAACGTTCTGGCGTATTTGCTAATACCAATGTGCGGATGCGATCGCCATACAGCTTATGTAATATGGAAATCACTGCTGAGGTAATGAGGATATTCTGCAACCTACTGCCCATTGACCGCAAAGCCCCCCGTCCCCCTTGTTTAAAAAACCAGTTGGAGACTCGTTCCGCGTGGACTGGATCAAAGGTGCGGCGTAGCTGCCACGGTGGTCCGTAGTAATCTGGCTTGGTGCGGTACTGGTCAATTAAGCGGCGAATTTGTTTTGTAGTATCTTGAAATTCCTGTTGGGCAAATTGTGGTGTTCCTAGCTGAGATTCCGCTGGCTTAGCCACTTTCACATCTAGTTTTTCTGGTTCTGGTTTCGTCTTTGGCACGAGTGGCAATTGCTCTGCTGCTGCGGCCAAATCCTGTAAGCTACCTGTGAGATAGTCTTTAAAACCCTGCACCCTGATCGCCAAGTCTTGAGAAGCTCCGGCAAAAGTGGTTCGCATCTCGTTACGGATGCGTTCTTGACGCCGTTCCAACTGTTCTACAGAAATTTGCAATGTTTGCTTGCGTTGTTCAAGATCAGAGATCGCCTCTTGCACCAATTTTCCCATGGTTATTTGGGTTGCACTCAACTGCTGCTGAAGAGTTTTGTAGGACGCTTGCAGGTTGGCTATTTCTTCTTTGAGTGCTTGTTCTATGCGTTGCAACTCTGCCACACGTTGATCTGCTTGGGTTTCTTGACTATTATGTTTTGATTCTGATGCTATCTCTGACCCCAGCGCGGCAGTTTCCTTTTCTAGCGGCGCCACAACCTTGGCAGTTGACTCTGTATTTGAATCAACTATGAGACTTAGTGCTTCTGCATTATCTATGGGTAAAGCAGTAGGTTCAGTGTCAACTGTGGCGTGAGGGGCTGCTGTTTCCACCACTGACTCAACAGATGAGTTTTCTGATTGCTCAGATCTATGGCTTTTTTCTTCTTTTGGCATCAATGACTCATCAGTTGGTTGTGGAGTTTGAGATTCCTCTGGGTTCATAACCAATAGTGTAATTCCTATGACGCAAATAAATAAATAGCTTTCAGAAATATACAACTCACAAGCCGCATCTGGTAGTCCAAAGCCCAATGTCCAGAGTCAGCAAGTTTTTTCACTCTTGACTCCGAGCGCACTAAGTTCTTGTACAACGTTGTTCTAGGCAAGTTTCGAGGGTTTTGGGGTCAAATAAAATCGGCAAAAAGTGAATACTTTTGACTTCTTTAAAGTAGAAAAGGATAGGAACTCCTGTCCAAAATATCCGCCAGTTTTGCCATTCCTGATAGGGAAAGCGCCGAAGTAATTTTTCGCCTCTATAAATATCCAAGTCAGTAGCGGTAAATTTTAGACGCAGTGTTACCGCCTGAAACATGAGAAACAAGCCAAACAATGCGATCGCCCCGGAGATCAGAGGTTGTACTAAAAGCAGTGGAATTGCACCAATAACTAACACTACAGGTATGTAGTAAACAGGCTTAAGTTCTACGGTTGATGCCGAGTTAGACGTAAATGAAGTAGTCATAGTCAAAAATCCTACGCCTTTAATAGACATTATCCCTATTTTAGTCATTGGTCAGGAGTCAGGAGTCATTCATCAGTAGGCATTAGTAACAAAAAACACCAATAACAAATAACTAATAACAAATGACAAATGACTATAAACCAGGGAAAGATATTGCATTGCCAGTTCCCCGAAACATTAACCAAGAAAGAAAAAAGTTGCTAACAAATATAATCAGCAAAGCAGTAACAACCGCAGTTGTCGTTGATTGTCCCACTCCTTTTGCGCCTCCCGTTGTTGTCATGCCCCAGTTGCAGCCAATGACGGCGATAAAAATTCCAAAGCAAAATGCTTTAATCATGGCGCTAACAATATCCCACAGACCCAGAAAATTCCGGGCTGAATCTATAAACGCTGTGTCGGAAAGATTGTACACATTCGTTGCAATTATTAATCCCCCCAACATGCCTGTCACTAATGACAGGAGGGTTAAAATTGGCAGCATTAAGCAGCAAGCAACTACGCGCGGGATAACTAGGTAATCAATTGGATCAGTTTTTAACATCAAAAGGGCGTCTATTTGTTCTGTTACCCGCATTGTGCCAATTTCCGCTGCAAATGCCGAACCGACTCGCCCCGCCAAAATTACGGCGGTGAGAACGGGCGAGAGTTCCCGTGTCAGTGCGATCGCCAGCACTCCGCCGACAACATTTCCCGCTCCAAAGTTGATAAACTCCCGCGCTACCTGAATGGTAAACACTGCGCCGACAAAAATAGCCGTTACCAGGGCAATAAACAGGGAGTCTGGTCCAACTGCTGCCATTTGCTCTATAACGTTGCGCCGATGGATTTTGCCCTTAAGTAGGTGAACTAGTACTTGTCCACCCAAGAAAATTGCAGCCAGCAATCGCTGACCCCATGCTCCCAAACTGGATTTGTTTATAGTCTCGCTCAATGTTCACCAGCTAACTCAGTAACTGACTTAAGAATAGCGAATTACAGGCATTGGGAATAGGGCATGGGGCATTGGGAATAGGG
>CAZZXJ010000806.1:0-2835 GCA_964657905.1 uncultured Stigonema sp. | reverse complement strand
CCCCATGCCCCATGCCCACGAAATCCCACTCCTTGTAGGGGTGGGATGAGTTTAATGAATTTGGTGCTTTATGCTTCGCTAACACACCCTACTGAGGTTAGATCCAAAAATTATGATCTGTGTGCGTTTTCGTCCAGCCATAAGTTGGTCTAATTCATCATAAATTTATGAGAGACTTTTTCGTTTTTTCCGATAGAGCGCAGGGTGGCATTGTCTAGGAAGGCTCTGTCCTTAGTGTACGCATTTTGTAGATTTTTGGTAGCTGCCACCAAGGAACATGAGGATATTCGTGATGTTCCTCGTGGTAGCCGAAATGATAGCAGGTGATAAATGACCACAAAATTGGCAGTGAGATAGTGTGGGCACGATGAGGTGTACTATAACCTCCTTCTGGCTCTCGATGGGGTAGGAAAGTCCCAAAATAAAATAATTGCAACGAACTCAAAATTGCGGGAATTGCCCAAAAGTAATTTAGATTATCTTTGGGTAAATGGAGTATGTATTGGGCGAGGTTATAGATAATCATTAAAGAAATGATTTGCAGCCAACTCCAGTAACCTTTCATAAAATGAAGATACCATGCAAAGAAATTTTTGTGTTTACCGTCGTGGAAATCGGGGTCTATTTCACTAGCGGGACGGTGGTGATGTACATGGTGCTTTTTTAATAATTTTTTATAGGATAAACATCCATAAAGTGTTAAACATAGTGACCCAATTAAATGATTAATTTTAATGTTTTTGGGAAATACAATCCCATGCATGGCATCATGGGCAGTAATGAATAATCCTGTATAAAGAAATGTTTGCCAAAGTATGGCAGGCAATAAGGTTAAAAAATTAAATTTGGAAATATCTACCGAGAGTAATACAACTAAGCTGGTGGCCCATATGCCGATAATGGCAATAACGATTAAAATTCCTGCTGCTTCAGATGCACTCTTGGGTTCTAGGGAATGACTAGGTAGTTGTTCTGATTGGATCACGGATACACTCTTGAGTTCTAGGGAATGGCTGGGTAGTTGTTCTGATTGGATCACGGTTTTACTCCGTCTGGGGGTGAAAATTCATAAAAACATGATCGTCACAAAATGCACCAACCACCAGACATCACAACAGCATCAGTGGTCAGCAATGTGCATTAAGTAACGCTAACACAATATTGTGTATAAGTGTTAAGATATCTTAAATAAGATTGCAAACCCAAAATTAGCTTTGCTCTAGAAGTCGCCTGATATGGGACTTTCAACCTTAAGTTCCATATTTTTTGAGTAGAAAAGGCTTGTAACGTCGCTGTCGTAGAAATTTTGGAATATAATACCTGTTAGGTAACAAATATAACCTATTTGAAAAGGTTTTAGCTTTCATAAGTCAAATTTATTTCCAAGCTGAAATCATCGTAGGGTGGACACTGCCCACCCTACATTAGCTTTGCCAAGATTATGGTTGATTTCCAGGCAGTAATAGCGGGACTCGTGAGAATTCCTCTTATGGAAAAACTGCTAAGCTTATCGCTTCTTTTAGCTTGCCAAGCATAATCTCAACAGCCCGTGTCTCAGAGTAAAGACAGTTAAGGAGGAGATTAGGAAACAAGGCGGAGGACGTCACGCAGTACGCTATAACCGTACAAATCCCAAAGTATGTAAGCGATAAAACCGATCATCGCTAAGCGTCCCTGCCATAGTTCGGACTGAGGAGTAAACCCAAACTTAATGGCGTTGCGATCGCTGCCATTATAAGCTTTTTCAGTTGCATCTGTAGGATAGGGTCCAGTTGATTTTTTCATTGTTAAGTTTCCTAAATAATCAGATGACACTATCATAGTATTTACTCACCCAATTAGTGCTATCTGTCTGTAGTGGCAAAGTGTAAGCAAGTCGCAAGGATGAGATTTCATGGGTTGGCGGTAAAAATTTATATCACGAAAGGATAATAAATGTTTCCTATAACCTCCCAATGGTCGGATTTTTGTAGGTAAGTGGTAACGAGATATACCAATAAAATTTAATATTTAAGCCTGTGACAATATTATTCAGTTATCTATCTTATACGGGGGCGTCCTTGGCTCGGGAGCGGTTCGTTAAATAGGTATTCTTTGGGCGGGACAGGAGTAGTGTCCGAGAAACCAGATTTCTTTGCATAAGTCCTAAGTTGGTACGAAAAATCTAACGCAAGTCAGAAGGTTTCTTAAATTCTGTTGCTCAAACTTATAAACAGTAAATAGAGTTTTTTAACTAAGAGTATGGCTCCTACAGTACTTATTACAGGTGCATCCCAAGGCATTGGCAAAGCAACAGCTCTTTTATTTGCTCGCAAAGGATATGATCTTGTACTTGCAGCTCGTCAAAATGACCGTTTGGAAAGCGTCGCGCAGGAGGTCCAAAGCCTTGGTCGTACAGCACCACTCACCGTTTCTTGTGATGTCACAGATCCATTGCAGGTGAACACACTGGTGCAAACAGCATTGGACCATTATGGCTATATCGATGTACTAGTAAACAATGCAGGTATTTTTGCAGAAGGACCTGTGGAGGAGTTCTCTCTCAGCGATTGGCATCAAGTTATAGACACTAATTTATGGGGATATATCCATACAATTAATGCGCTTTTACCTCATTTCCTCCAGCGAGGAACTGGAACTATCGTTAACCTGAGTTCGATCGGCGGTAAAGTGCCTACCCCTTACTTAGTCCCATACTGTACTAGTAAGTTTGCTGTCACTGGGTTGACCGAATCACTCTACGCGGAATTAAAGCCCAAAGGTATTCATGTTTGCGGCATTCATCCAAGTTTGATCAAGAGTAGTTTGATGGAACGGGCAATTTTTCGGGGCAAA
>CAZZXJ010000805.1:0-2838 GCA_964657905.1 uncultured Stigonema sp. | reverse complement strand
GTTGGAGAAAATGGACAAGTAATTATTGAAGTTATCCCCGAATTATCAAGAATTATTGGTGAACAACCACCCGCCATAGAATTATCAGGAACTGCTGCCGAAAATAGATTTAATTTATTGTTTCAAAAGTTTACGCAAGTCTTTACCAGTGGTGAACATCCATTAGTGATGTTCTTAGATGATTTGCAATGGGCAGATTCAGCATCACTGAAGTTAATGCAGCTATTAATTGATACAAAACATCTTTTATTAATCGGTGCATACCGTCTTAACGAAGTCACAAGAGTACATCCGCTAATGTTGACTTTGAGCGAGATTCAAAAAACCCCAGCAACGATTAATACGATTACTTTAGCGCCACTGAGTCAAGTCACAGTGAATCAGTTAGTTGCTGACACCCTTAAATGTACAGAAAATTTGGCATTGACTCTTTCTATGCTGGTCTATCGAAAAACTCAGGGGAATCCATTTTTTGCTACACAGTTTCTCCTCACATTGCATCAAGAGAGGTTCATTCAATTTGACTTTGATTCAGGTTGTTGGGAATGTGATATTACACAAGTAAATCAGCAAGCGTTTACAGATGACGTTGTTGCCTTTATGGCATTTAAATTACAAAAACTGCCTCCCTCAACTCAACAGGTGTTGCAGTTAGCTGCTTGTATTGGCAATCAGTTTGATTTAGCAACTTTGGCAATTGTTTCGGAACAACCCCAACTGGAAACGGCTGCTGATTTGTGGAAGGCTTTACAAGAAGGGCTAATTTTACCGATTAGTGATGTTTATAAGTTTTATCAGGGAGAGGATAATGATAGATTTGTGCTGTCAAATGATTTTACTAGTAAACAAATAGCCAGTTACAAATTTTTACACGATCGCGTCCAACAAGCTGCCTATTCTCTGATTCCCGATGATCAAAAAACAGCAACTCATCTGCAAATTGGAAATTTACTTCAAAAAAATTTATCCGAGATTGAGCTTGATGAAAAACTATTTGATATTACCCAGCATTTGAATTTAGGAATTGAGTTAATCACTGAACTCAAGGAACAGGAAACATTAGCTCAACTCAATTTAAAAGCCGGAGCTAAGTCCAAAAATTCAACAGCTTACGCCGCAGCAAGAGTTTATTTGCAAACGGGGATTAAGCTATTACAGACGAACTGCTGGCAACATCAGTATGAATTGACTCTGAATCTGTATGTGATGGCTGCTGAAGTTGCCTATTTGAATGGTGACTTTGAGGGCATGGAACAGCTAAGCGCATTGGTATTGCAGGAGGCACAGAGCATTTTCGACAAAGTGAAAATCTACAAAATTCAAATCGCGGCACAAACGGCTCGCAGCCAAATATTAGCGGCGATCGCTGTGGGAACAGAGGTACTGAGTCAATTAGGGGTGAATCTACCGAGTGCGCCAGATAAAGGCGAAATCGGCAACGTGCTACAAGACCTTGCAAGCCTTCTAAGCGGCAGAGAGATTGCAGGGCTGATTGACTTGCCCATGATGAACGATCCCACAGCGATCGCCGCGATGCAACTGTTAGGAATGTTGTTTTCATCCGTGTTGCAGGGAATGCCAGGTTTACTGCCCCTGTTGAGCGCAACGATGGTGAGGTTGTCGCTCCAGTTTGGCAATGCCCCCACCTCGACGGTAGGATATATGATTCATGGCACGGTGCTGTGTGCCTTTTTGGGCGAAATCGAAACAGGCTACAGGTTTGGTCTATTAGCACTCTCCTTGCTGGAACGGTTGAAGGCTCAGGGCATGAAGTCCATCACTTTAAACTTGTTTGGGGCTTTCATCCAACATCGCCGGCAAGCACTCTTGGCAACGCTACCTGCGCTGAAAGAGGGCTACATAACTGGCATGGAAAGCGGCGAATTTCTCCACGCTGGCTACAGCATATTCGCTTACACCTATATTTCACTTTTTGCCGGTGTAGACCTGGACACGTTGGCACCCGAATTGGCTGCTTACAGTGCTGCCCTGGCTCAGGTAAAACAAAATTCAGCGCGTATTTATATAGACATGGTGCGGCAAACGGTGCAGCAGTTGAGAGAAACGGCGAGCCAGCCAGATTGCTTAATTGGCACCGCCTACGATGAAACAGTGATGCTGCCGAAGCACGAGCAAGATAAGGATCTGACGGCGATCGCCTTTGCCTACAGCTACAAACTGCTGCTTGCGTATTCATGGGGCAATTATCAGGCTGCCCTTGACTACATCACCCCACTCAAGTCGTATTTGATGGCAGTATCGGGAATGTTTTTTATTCCCATTTTCCATTTTTATGCGGCGCTAACGCACCTGGCACTCTTCTCCACACAACCAGAAACAGAGCAAGCCCAAATGCTTGCTGTTGCCGTCACACATCAAACTATTGTGCACCAGTGGGCGCAAAATGCCCCGATGAATCACTTGCATAAATGGTATTTAGTGGAGGCTGAACGTTATCGAGTGTTGGGTGAAAAAGCCGCAGCCATTGAGTGTTATGACCAAGCCATAACTCTGGCTGCATACAATCAATTTATGAATGAAGAGGCATTAGCCAATGAACTGGCAGCAAAGTTTTATCTGGAATGGGGCAAAGCGCGCATCGCTCAGTCATATATGATTGAAGCCTACTATGGTTATATTCGTTGGGGAGCAAAAGCCAAAGTGGAGGATTTGGCAACCCGCTATCAGCAATTACTCACTCCTATTCTCCAGCAAGAAAAACGTAGCTTTCCTCTGAGCAATCAAACCACTTCTTTCAACAGCACAATTTTCTCGACTGTGAGCGGCTCTAAGACAAGTATTTCTGACTCTTTGGATTTAGCAACATTCATCAAAGCC
>CAZZXJ010000804.1:0-2839 GCA_964657905.1 uncultured Stigonema sp. | reverse complement strand
AACAACCAACAACTAACAATCAACAATTTTCCTACTTGACGGCAACTTTGAGACTTGGCACTGTGACTTCAGTGGTTGTCGGTGTAACAGCAATATTAGCGGGTGTGGGTGTAGCCCTCAACCACAGCACCACAGCCGGAACCACACCAAGTACGAAGCCTAGGGAAACTGGGATCACAAAGCCAGATCCCAAGCTGAGTCCGGCGGCAAAGGCAAAATTGCTGAGGTACACAATCAGGGGTACACTGAGTTGCGATCGCCCTAATTGAATTGGTGTGTTTCTCCACAATAGTGCTGCCACACTCATAAACAAGGCACTAGTGCCAAACCAACCAGCATAGTTTCGGTAGGGTGTCCCAAAAAATGCTCCTGGATGTTCCCAATACCAAAAGGGTAGAGACGTTTGACTCATGGCTGGTTCTAAAGCAAAGTCCCAGCAGGTAAAAAGTAATGCTCCAAGGGCTATAGCACTTATGTGGCGCACTAAACTGGGTTTTGCTACTACCCCCAGACCAGCACGAGCAATTAGATAGGAAGACAAGCCAACATAGAACCAGGATAAAGGAATTGTAAACGGTACTAGCCCTGCAATTTTATATCCCAAGCCACTCAGGTAACTGTAGTCCCCAAAGGGAAACCCGGTGCTGGTTCCCAGTAATTCACTGCCTACTGAGATCAATACAGCTGGCAGCATAAACGCAAGCGTAGTGCGCCATCCCAACATGCGGTAAGCATAAATTGAAACAGCTATTGTCCCGAAAATGATATCTACCACACCACCATCAGCCATACTCGTTTGCATGGCTGTCTGTCCAACCCCCCCTAGGTTCAAAATTATTTCGGCATTAGGTATGACCAGTAGAATGCCTACCAGTCCAAACGCCTTTGCCAGGATATGACCAATGAGGCATACGCGCTCAGCGATAACTAGTTGTCTCATGATAATTCCTTAACAAGATGTGACTCGCGGCTACTTAGCTGCTAACAGTTTACAAATCTTTAAGAACATATTTAACTAATTTGTGCGGGAATTCTCTACAAACTAGTTTGCCTTTCTTAAAAAGAGCATAAAAATCTGTTGATTAATTGATGGCAGCAAAAATATCATGTTAGACTTATACTCTAGAGTAATAATGTCAAAATTTGACCTACTCAATCAGGTTTTTCCTCTGCTAAATTATAGTTTTCTTTGCTACCTAGTTTTCTACTTAGTTACCCTATATACTTGTAAAACTTCAACTGGGAAACTAACCGATGTCAATTCCGAGAAAACTTTCCTGGGTTTCCCTAACACTGCTATTACTTACCCACAGCATCTTGGGCTAGATAGTATCCAATACAAATCTTTGATCCTTTGTGTTGCTACTGATTGTAATTGCTGTATTGTTTTTCTGGGAAAGCTTGACTAGTTATAGGTGGAGGATTGCAGACTATTGTAGTACAAGTTGGCAGAAATAAGCTGAGCATCTGCAAAAGATTAAAAGTCTTATTTTCTTGACTTTTAACGAACTTCTTGCAGTACTAGTATCTTCTTGAAATTAAATGTTAGCTTTTTCGGTCTAATTTAGAGTATTTATTCATACCTTAATACTTATTACCACAGTTATAGTAGCTAGGATATATTAGTTCAAAACTTAATCAAAAATCAATAGTCCATATTTAATATGGACTATTAGACATCTGGTGGAAATTAACTATGCATTACCTGAAATCCTTGTAGAGACGCGAAATTTCGCGTCTCTACATTCTTTTTCACCAGATGTCTATTGATTTTTGATTAACTAGCTATTGGTTCAGACGCGATCGCCACTGGGTAAACACTGACTTTTTTGCGAGTTTTACCTTTGCGCTCAAACGCTACCACGCCATCAACTAAGGAGTACAGAGTGTCATCGCTACCAATACCGACATTGTTACCAGGGTGAAATTTGGTACCGCGCTGCCGCACAAGAATGTTTCCTGCCCGAACAGTATGACCGCCGTAGCGTTTAACACCTAGACGTTGAGCATTAGAGTCACGACCGTTGCGTGTACTACCTGTTCCTTTCTTATGAGCCATAAATTCCTCTTGAGTTTCTACTTCTGTTTTTAATTATTATTCAGCAGCTGTTTCAGTAGGCTGGTGTTCAGCATCCGCGTTAGCAGTGTTCAGTTCAGTTTCGGCAGTTGAGGCTTGTTCTTCAACAGGCTGGTGTTCAGTATCCGCGTTAGCAGTGCTTAGTTCAGTTTCGGCAGTTGCGGTTTGTTCTGAGGTAGGCTGGTGTTCAGTATCCGCGTTAGCAGTGTTCAGTTCAGTTTCGGCAGTTGCAGCTTGTTCTGAGGTAAACACTGAACCATTGAGGCTGATGGTGTTAATCATCAATCTAGTGATTTCCTGGCGATGCCCCCGCTTTTTGCGGGTTTTCTTTTTCGGCTTCATTTTATACACCAGGACTTTGCGACCTCTAAAATGTCGTAATACCGTCCCTTCTACCCTTGCACCTGCCACAAGCGGCTGTCCAATGGTGACTTCGCCATTATGGTGCACTAGCAAAACTGATTCTATGGTAACTTTCTCGTCCGGTTCGACAGAAAGCAGCTCAATGTCGTAAAAGCGACCTGGTTCGACTCGTAGTTGTTTGCCGCCAGTTTCAATAATTGCGTAGGTCATGGATATTGTCCTTGAGGTTGCCGTACAGGTAGCTGGGCTATTTGCTAATAGCGACTTTTCCAGCTTTTGCTATGTCTCTACCTGATCCGAGCAGGAATTAGACAAACGATCTACTATGTTACCTGACTGACTTTGCTTTAGTCAAGTCAGGCTGTTACCCTAGCGGAATTAAAAATTAAAAATTAAAAA
>CAZZXJ010000803.1:0-2842 GCA_964657905.1 uncultured Stigonema sp. | reverse complement strand
GGGAATCCCACGAATAAACTTGAATGATTGAATGCATAATTTAACAAAACTTGTCTCCATAAATAACTTTATGGGCTTATAACGATTATGTGTAAATTAGAGTATTTTGATCTTTTGTTAACTTTAAACCCTTACACCCCTCCTTTAGTCAATTGTTACCACGCTTCTAAATCAATGGACTGAGGGGTGAGCGCCTTATGTTCAGCATTGCTCCTATTAATATAATCAACGTTATTGTCCTGTTTTTCTTATTCTTGACTGTAAATGGAATTGAGAGAACATTTGATAATCAGGGAGCATTTTATGAACATCGAAGATGATCGTGGCAGTGGTAGGTTTTGCTAGTTCAAACTCTAGGCGAGAAGCGCCTGCTTCATTTGGCAATTTGGCAACATATCCGGTTTAGGGGAAAGTATTGTGTAAATCAATGGGTCTTGTACAACAAGACACATAGCAAAAAAGCAGAACTTTCTCTCCTGGTGACCAACTGGGAGAGTCCTTTACATACATTCAACTTCAACCCTAGATAATCAGCCTAAGGATTTACTTTGGGGTAGGAATTGACTAAATCAGTGAACAGTGCTGATGCTTAAGCATTCGGCCATCAGCCATCAGCTATCGTGTATTATACTTCGTGTGCTGACTGCTAATTGCTAGTAGCTGAATGCTGACAAAGGATATGTACGGACCGATTGATTCGTATCAGGAAAAACAGAAGAATATCCTTTTTCAAATCCCTGAGTTTAGTCATGGAGATTAACAGTTAACTGTTAAGTAAGTCGGCGTAAATAAACACAACTGTCTGAAGCAGGCTGTTAGTAGTTAGTTGCCTGACAGCCGCTGAACAAAAGTTAATATAGTTATGTTTTATTGTGCCTACCTACTTAAATGCTCAATCCACTGCAAAACCCGATTCCATGCCCACCAAGTATCGGGGTCTTGTGCTTGGCGCTGACCCAATGCGCTACTTAAATAGCTAACATGACCGCCGTGACGGGTAAGTAATAAATCTATTGCTGGGTTACTAGCACAGGCTACTTGCAAATCAGGCAAGATCGCAGGGTCAAATAACGGATCGTCTTCAGCATAAATAATCAAAGTGGGTTTTTCCAAGTTGGGCAGCAGATACAAAGCACTACTGGCGTCGTAATACGCTTCCACCGAGGGAAAACCTAATCGCCCAATTACCAGTTCATGGTCAAAACCCCAGATGCTGTTAGCTCGTTCAATCGCTTCCGGATCCATGGTTCCAGGATGAGCATCGTGAATCCGCCACGCCAGTTTTTTTAGTTGTCGAGCGATCGCTTGCTCCAAATACTTACCGAAAGGTTGTTTGACTAAATAAGCAAGCGATCGCTTTGAATCCAAACTTGGACAAATCACCGCCGCACCGCCAATGTCGCTGTCTTTTAGTCCTAAATCTTTATTGTCCCTAGTCAGATCCATAACTGCTTTTACTGCCCAGAGCGCTAATTGCCCCCCTAATGAATATCCCGTCAACCAAAATTTTCCTGGACATCCCATAGCTTTGGCAGCTGCGGCAATCCGAACAAAATCTTCCCCCTCGTACAAACCATCGCTCGTCAACGTTGGCGATAACTCGGCTGTCTTGCCGTGGGCACGCCAATCAAACAACACCACAGCGTATCCTTGAGCGTATGCCTTACGCCCTAGCAGCTTCAGGAACCATTGATTATCCAAATCACCTGTGATCCCATAAGTGCCAATAATTGTGCTATGAGCGTTTTCGGGGATGGCAACCCAGCCAAAAATCGGCACACCTTGCGCACCTCTAAAGATTTTTTTTTCATAAGCTGGTTCTGGGTGTTTTGTAGTACGTTCCCAGCTACGACCTGCCCACAAAGAAGTGTAGACAGTCATCGCCACACCGTTTTGCAGAAACCACGGCGGATTGTATGAGGAGTAACACACGATAGCTTAAATTTAGTATAGTTTAGTCTTAGTTTTACAATCCTTTAATTTTAATCTTTATGATAGATTTAGAATATTTTTATAATCAATGAAGCAATCTTTGTCTCTACCAAAGGTTCTTATTTATCCTTAATAAGTAGTAATAAATCTTTAATAATGCCGAGGATTCTTGTCATAGACGATGACCCAGCAATTTCAGAACTCGTTGCCGTAAATTTAGAGATGGCTGGCTACGATGTCAGCCAAGCTGAAGACGGCATCAAAGGACAGGCGCTAGCGCTCCAGCTACAGCCAGACTTGATAATGCTTGATCTGATGTTGCCTAGGGTAGATGGGTTTACCGTTTGCCAACGCTTACGTCGAGATGATCGCACTGCTGAGATTCCCGTGCTCATGTTAACGGCTTTAAGCCAAACTCAGGACAAAGTGGAAGGCTTTAATGCTGGCGCAGATGACTATCTCACCAAGCCATTTGAAGTCGAAGAAATGCTGGCGCGGGTGCGAGCGCTATTACGGCGTACTGACAGGATTCCCCAAGCCGCAAAGCACAGTGAGATTCTCAACTATGGACCACTAACCCTAGTTCCCGAACGCTTTGAGGCGATATGGTTTAGTCAAACAGTAAAACTGACTCACTTGGAGTTTGAACTACTCCACTGCTTACTCCAACGGCACGGTCAGACTGTTTCACCCAGCGAAATCCTTAGGGAAGTCTGGGGATACGATCCAGATGATGACATCGAAACAATTCGAGTGCATATTCGCCACTTGAGAACCAAGCTAGAACCAGATCCACGTCATCCCCGCTATATTAAGACAGTGTATGGTGCTGGATACTGTTTAGAGCTTCCCAGCGCCCCCTTGTCAACTGAAGACGCTTCAATAGTCAATAGTCAATAGTCATTGGTCA
>CAZZXJ010000802.1:0-2845 GCA_964657905.1 uncultured Stigonema sp. | reverse complement strand
CTCACCAGTCGCCTCAACGGAGGGAACCTCCGCACAGCGCTGGCTGAAATTTCGCGTCTCTACAGAGGTTGATGGTAGGTAAATTATCTTAACTGAAGCGTATTGAGTTATATTATCCATTGTGTAATTTCCTCGTTCTCTATGTCTACAACAAGGAGTGGAAGCTGATTCCGAGTGAGTCTATTGGCAACTTTGGATGAGACTATATTCTTTGATTTTTTAAATAGGTCATTTATGAATAATGCTGTACTCAAAACTCTCAAAATACATTTAAGGGCTTTAATTATAGGCAGCTGTGTGGCAGGTGGCAGTGTTTTTGCTCAAACACTAACTCTGCCACCAAACTTGATCCCATTCAATTCTTCTGAAGGTGAAAAATTACTTGTTGAAAGTAAAGCTAGGGAAGATTTTTTTCCCCTCAGTATGCAGTTTGTCACCCAAAATAATCAAGCATATTGTGGAGTTGCTAGCAGTGTTATGGTACTGAATAGCTTGCAAATTCCTGCACCAGAAGCACCTCAGTATACTCCTTTCCATGTGTTTACTCAAGAGAACTTTTTTAACAACGAAGCAACCCGAAAAGTGGTAAGTCCTGAGGTAGTTGCTCATGAAGGTATGACGCTAGATCAGTTAGGGCAACTAGTAGCTAGTTATGGCGTTAATGTCAAGGTTTACCATGCTGCTGATACTAGTCTAGAAGATTTTAGAAAGCAGGCAGTAGAAAATTTGAAACACCTGAATCATTTTGTCATAGTTAACTATTTACGTAAAGAAATTGGTGAAGAAAAAGGCGGGCATATCTCTCCCCTAGCAGCATACAATGAGCAGACGGATAGATTTTTAATCCTAGATGTCTCTCGTTACAAATATCCACCAGTTTGGGTGAAGACAGCAGATTTGTGGAAGGCGATGGCAACAGTTGATTCAGCTTCAGGTAAGACAAGAGGATTTGTATTTGTCAGTCGAAATTAGTATCCTATATCTCATTAAAATAAAATGGTGTGAGAATGAGTCTGATTAAAAAATGTACACGGGTGACGTTCGCAGCTTTTTCCCTTGGCGTTCTGTTTTGTAGCCAAGTAGCACCTGCTAGTGTTGTATTACCCTTGCGCACTAAAAAGGGGATGGTGGTTTCGGCTAATCCTCTGGCAAGCGAAGCAGGTGTGGCAATGTTACGCAAGGGTGGCAATGCAGTTGATGCAGCAGTTGCTACAGCCTTTGCTATTTCCGTAGTGGAACCTTTTTCGGCGGGAATTGGCGGCGGTGGTTTTTTGCTGTTGCATTCCTCAAAAACGGGGGAAATGAAAGCCCTAGATTTCCGCGAACGCGCACCACTAAAAGCTACAAAAAATATGTATTTGGATGCACAAGGCAAGGTGCGTCCGAATGCAAGTATTAACGGTTATTTAGCAGTGGCGACACCAGGAACAGTGGCTGGACTGTATGAAGTTCATCGTCGTTATGGTAAGCTGCCTTGGCTTGAAGTGGTAAAACCTGCGATCGCTCTGGCTCAAGATGGCTTCATCCTCAATCCTCAACCAACTTGGCGTTCAATACAAGCGTACACAGAACGCAAAAAGGTTATTCTCAATAATCCAGCAGCGCAGGCAATTTTTACCCGTAACGGAGAATTATATCAGCCAGGGGAAAAGCTGGTGCAGCGAGACTTGGCACGGACTTTAGCTGTCATTGCCAACGATCCCCAAAGTTTCTACACCGGAAATATTGCCCGTGCGATCGCAACAGACATGGCAAAAAATGGTGGTTTAATTACTCTTGAAGACCTGAAAGCATATAAACCTATCTGGCGCACTCCCATTTGTGGCAATTTCCGCAAAGCTAGGGTGTGTTCCATGCCACCACCTTCATCGGGAGGGGTTCATCTATTGGAGATTTTAAATATTATCGGTGACACCGATTTAAAATCCTTGGGATGGCATCACCCCGACGCTTTACACCTGATGGTAGAAGCAATGAAGATTGCCTACGCAGATCGATCAGAATATTTGGGCGATCCCGATTTCGTTAAAGTCCCTGTAGCACAACTTATCAGCCTTGCCTACGCCAAAAAACGGCGTCAAGAAATCAGTATGGATCGGGCTAAACCCTCAAGCGAAGTCAAACCCGTAGATCACGAAACCCTACTGCGCTTTAGCCAAGGCGCTTCGCACCAAGGAGTGGTGAGTGGGAATTCCCCTACTCCCTACTCCCTACTCCCCACTCCCGCGCCGAAGGCGCTTGATCGGTATGAGTCTCCTGAAACGACTCATCTAAATGTTGTGGATGAAGAACGTAATGCTGTTAGCCTAACTTTCACCGTCAATTACGGCTTTGGTTCCGGGGTAGTGGCGGCGGGAACTGGTATTCTGCTCAATGATGAGATGGATGACTTTGCGGCGGCGCCTGGAGTACCGAATGTTTTTGGGCTTGTAGGTAATCAGGCGAATGCTATTTACCCGCGCAAAACTCCCCTATCCAGCATGAGTCCGACAATTGTTACCGAAAACAATCGTCTCCGTATGGCAGTAGGTGCGCCCGGTGGTGCTACCATCATCACCCAAGTGCTGCAAGTTGTCCTGAATGTGCTGGAATACAACTTGGATGTTGGTGCAGCAGTTTCTGCTCCCCGCATACATCATCAGTGGCTACCAGATGAGTTAAAAGTAGAACCACTAACTTTGGATGCTCTCACTCAAGCCGAATTGCAGCGCCGGGGACACAAAATTAAGCAGACTCAGCCTTGGGGTAATATTAACGCAATTGTGGTAACACCAGATGGAACCTTAGAAGGAGCAGCTGATCCGCGCGGTGAAGGGTCTCCTAGGAGTCAGGAGTCAGGAGTCAG
>CAZZXJ010000801.1:0-2851 GCA_964657905.1 uncultured Stigonema sp. | reverse complement strand
AGTGGCAAAGCCTAGAGGAAACTACCAATCCCTTTGGGGTTATAGTTATGGCGCATTTGAAAACCAAAGCAACACACCGAAACCCAGAAAGTCGGTTAAAGTGGAAACTAAGCTTAGTAAGAAGGCTATTTGAACGGGGATATAGCCGAGAAGAGATTCAGCAGTTGTTTCGGTTTATCGACTGGGTGATGGTGTTGCCAAAAGAGTTGGCAAGTGGTTTTCAACAAGAGACTGCCAAATAAAAAAATATCCGCCCCTCGTAGAGTGCGCGATTGTGGAACACCGGAGAGTGTACAGTGCTTACGCTATCGCGCTTCGCACCCTACAACTACGGGATAATTTATTTTTTGGAGTTCCCCAAGAAGTAAGAAGTTACGAGGAGGCTACTAAAATGCGGTACGTAACCAGTATTGAGCGGCTAGCAAAAGAAGAAGGGATTTTAGAAAATGCACCAGAAAGTGTGATTGAAGTCTTGGCGACACGGTTTGGAGAAGTGCCAAGCGGCATTATAGATGCCATTAACGGGATAGATGAGTTATCTATGCTGAAAAACCTTCTTCGGAGGGCGATCTCTGTTGGTTCTGTAGTAAAATTTCAGCAAGTCTTACAGGAAATTACCAGTTGAGACATGGGGAAGTGAAGTGAATACGCCACAGTTATTGGGAACACTAGGTAGTAGTGCAACAATAAAGGAGCCACTGTGGTAAATAATTCCTGTAAGTTTTTTGAGTGTATTCAGACCCTAGAGTTGTCTACAGATGCTATTAAATCTCTTACTATCAGCCCTGAGGGTCAAATAATATTCAGTGAGAGCAATACTCATCCTCTCAAAGTTTGGGATTTTTTAACACAACAGGTTAGACAAACTATAGAGAAGGATTATGATACTGATAATTATGAGTTTGTGGTTTTAAGCCCCGATGGTCCCAAACTTGTCATTTGTAGTTACAACAGCACATACGAACCGAAGGTAACAATTTGGGATTGGCATACCGAAGAAGAAATTTGCTCTTTTGAAATAGATACATTCTGCTTGACTTATGAATGGGATCATGAGCATCACTATCTACCTTATAAGTTTTCTGTTGCGCTCTGCCCTAGTGGTAAAGCAATAGTTATTAGCTACAATTATCAAAATGAGCATGGCTGTTCTATCTGCTCTGTAAGTCAGGTCGTAAGTTTGGCAACAGGATTTTCCTTTAGGCTAAATAGTGATTCACGTGGCATTTGTTGGGCGATTAGCCAAGATGAAGGAACATTTGTAAGTGTAAATAATCACAATACCATCAAAGTGTGGAAGGAAAATTACAACGATACAGACTGGGTAAAAGAAAAGTATGGTTATCGCTCGCTAAGTTGTGGCGAGGAGGTTTGTACCAACACCGTTATGGCAGATTTGGATTTTAATACGGTAGAGGTTTGCCGGATTTTAGAGGAACATTCAGCTAACATTACTTCCCTAGCACTCTACGGTTATTATGGAGAAATTTTAGTAAGTGGTGGTGTTGACTCTAGCATCAAAGTGTGGAATTTGCAAACAGAAGAGATTATCCAAACTCTACAAGGGCATTCAGCAGCAGTAACTTGTCTAGATCTCAGTGAGGATGGAGAAACTTTAGTTAGTGGCAGTGATGACAATACTATAGTTGTGTGGGATTTGGATTTGCAGAATCAACAGGTTATCCAGACTCTAAAAGGACATTCATCTGGGGTAAAAGCTGTTGCCATCAGTGCTGATGGTCAAACAATTTTCAGCCAGAGCGACGACAATACTATTAAAGTATGGGGAGTGCGATAAGCAAAAGACATTTCCAGAAATTAATTGTACGTTGTTTACAACCCTTGTAGAGATGCGAAACTTCGCGTCTCTACATTGTTTCTCGGAGATGTCTAAAGTCTGAAGTATGAATGATCAAAGATGAATAAATAGGGAGGGTTAAAAGATACGAAAGCAAACTACTAGCACCCTACAAGCATAAATACAAAAGCAGCTATGGTAGCAGATGCGGGGATTTAAACGTCCCCTACCCATAGGAGATTACTTGCAAAACTACTGGTTTTCAAAGAATTGTAGAGTTTCTCGTCGGCTGTGACCATCTGCCATCTTTGCGTAATAGCAAGCGCCAAATAAAGGCTGTCATAAACTGCCCGATCTGTCTGCAACGCGATATTTAAAGCAAGAGGCATAAACGGCTGAGATAAATACACCTCTATAGGTACTGTATTCAGGTCCGCTAGGGTCTGTCGTGCATTGTCAGATGTATCATCACCGCGACGTACGCGTTTCCATAAGACATTTCCCACTTCTGGAAAGAAAAAATCTGGAACTAAAAAGTTGTGGTCAATTGCCAGCAACCGCTGAGCCACATCTGAATAAACTTCAGGTACAAACCATTTGATGGCAACGCTGGCATCTAGAACGTAGCGGCTCACCGTTGGCGATCCTCACGGATAAGTTCAGCACTGTCACTGAAGGTTCTCCCTGCATACCTTGCCTGAGCTCGTGCCACTGCAACTCTTGCCTTTGCAATATCACCGCCCGTGTGATAGTATGGTTGTAGATCGGTGACTTGCCGTAGGATATGCTTTAATTCCTCGTGCAAAGAGCGACCATGCTGTTTGGCAAGAACTTCAAGCTTTTCAAGAATGATGGGGTCTATGTCTTCAATTAAAACTTGAGCCATAGTTAACTCCTTAAAATCGTTTGAATAGGTTGTTGCGATTATAGCAAGCTTTAGTGATCGCGCTTTGTTGACATTGGGAAGGGGGCGATTTCTACTGTTTTGTTAGAGGTACTAGGGAACTCCAACAAATAAATTATCCAATATTGTGGGATAAGCTCTCTAGCCCG
>CAZZXJ010000800.1:0-2856 GCA_964657905.1 uncultured Stigonema sp. | reverse complement strand
AGCACGGTTCCGAATGGGAGGGGTGTTGCAGCAATGCACACCTCGACCCTACCCAATTCATAAGTACTCAACCCAAAAAACTGCGTGTTCTCAAACCCATCTCGACGGGCAGCGTGTTAAGAAATCCCTGTCTGAGCGGGTTCACACAGACAACACGGGAGTGGTTATGCACCGCGACTTATTTAGTGCATACCTGGGGTTGCATGTAAATCAGGAGGGCGAACTGTCTGTGGAGGGTGCTGCTAGTCAGTATCCGGGGTCGGAGCCGATCCTAAAGGCAGCATGGACAGAGTACGAGTCCCAAAAACGCTTGAGTGTGGCGACTAGCCCCAAAAAGGCTAGCTCAAAACCGAGGTCTTCTTGAGTGACCCTTTGAAGGCGTCTGCCGCAAGAGCTAAAAGCTGATCCAGATAAGGCAGTAGGTCTAAAAGGTCAGCGGAGTGGGGACAACCCTGCGTTTAGCCCGAAACCAACCGCTAGAAGCCGTTGGAGTGGCTCATAAGCACCTTTATTTATGGGGCTTAATTTTGACTTTTGACTTTTGAATTCGCCCCCTTGGGGCGCGTGACTGCCCGCAATTGGTATCTTGGTTACCACCTCTAGCTCCCCTCTCCTTGCAGGAGAGGGGCTGGGGGAGAGGTTTTTCGCCATCGCTTCAGCGCTGTTTGCAACTCCCCCGACAACCAATTATCAAACTGTGGATACACTGGCAAACGCGGCACTAATTCCCACCCAGCAGGCTGTAATATTTCTCTTAATCCCTGCTCGTGAGGATGGGGATAATCGGGATTCACTTCATCTTTTGGTCCAATTCCACCCAAATCCCTCGCACCAGCTTCTAGACATGCGAGTAACCATTGGTCATGTTTAACTAAATTCGGCGGAATTTGAATGGTAATATCTGGTGGGAGAATTTGACGTGCCTTGAAAATTACTTTTGGCAATTGATGAGGATCAAAAAGTGGCGCGTCTAAAGCTTGCTGACTTCCAGGACTATGGGGTTGCAGGATGACTTCTTGAATATTGTGATAACTTTGATGTAGAGAAGATATCGCCTCTAATGTTTCCCACCAATCATCTTCTGTTTCCCCAATTCCTAACAGTAACCCAGTGGTAAACGGTATCTTTAATTCTCCTGCCCACTGTAATTGTTGTAACCGTAATTCTGGTAACTTACTTGCTGCGTGGCGATGCACCGTTGTTAACAAGAGGGGCGTTAATTGTTCCAACATCAGCCCCATTGAAACATTAACATTCTTCAGCCGTTGCATTTCCTCCTCACTTAGTGGTCCGGCATTTGTATGCGGTAGAAACCCCATTGAAAGTGCCAATTTGCACAAGTCATAAATTCGCTCAAACCACGCCTGACGCTGCGGTGAATAAGGATGCACTTCTCCACTAAGTATTAATATCTCACAGATATTTTGGCTTTGAAGTGCTTTTAAAATGTTTTCTGCGGCAGAAAGTGTCATCCAGGGACTTTTACCCGGATCTGTGCGAAAGTTGCAGTAGGTACAGCGATTAAAGCACTCGTAAGTAGGAACTATTGTGTAAGCAGGGCTATAGGTGACTATTCGGGAATGAGAATTTGGCATGGAAGGCTAATGGGGAAATGTTGACTGTTGATTGCTGATTGTTGATTGTTCTATTAACAACTAACAAATTTATTATGACCACAACATCTCCTGCTGCTTAGCATAAATATTTTTCAGATGCTTTTTCACTGTATTGATGGTAATGAACAGCTTGGCTGCAATCTCTTTATATGAAAAGTTAGCTCGACGCAGTAACCAAACTTGTGCCTCGCGTTCTGTTAGACCATATTTTTTAACATCGGCGATCGCCATACCAAGGCTTGTCAGATTGCGGTCTTCCAAAGTCACTAATAAGAAATTACGTTCGCTTGTACTTGGTTGTAACCATCTAGCCCGAATACGTAATTTTACTGTTTTATGAATGTTGATTTCGGACTCAATAAAAACTTTTTCTTCTGGAAATAGCTCTAAGCTATCAATCAAAGACTGACCAACGCGCCAAATTTTTTCAGGAACTGCACTACTAGACGTTGCGCCTGGGTTTAATAGACGGCAAATTCTGCGGGCACATTCATTAGCATGAAGCAACTCACGTTGAGTTGTCATTATTAAGATCCCGTCAACAAAGCTTTCAATCGCAGCTTGCAGTAGGTAAACCTGTGATATGGACTGCGATTGCTCACTTTTGGAATTTACTTTTTCAAAATTATTTCTTTCGGTAGATGCGGTGTGGAAATTTTGTTTTTTATTTGAAATGCACATAGTTAATCTCCTCCAAGACTAAGCACTCATGACAAAGATGAACACCAGTCAGAATCAATCAGGTGCTGAGCAAAAATTGTGATTTGAAAGTCTCTGTAGTGTCAAGACCCTAAGCTGTTAGCAAATGACTAACCTCAATACTGCGCAGGTTAACTTACATCTTGCACCACCGCCAGAAACCGGGTTTCTTCCGAATCAGTAAAGCTGAAACCCTTAATTTCTTGTTCAGAAACCCGGTTTCTCTTACGTTGTTGAGAATGGTGCAAGATATCAGTTAAGGTTGTTGGTGAGAATTTCCGGCGTGTAGAGACGCGACGCCTTTCGGGTGACGCTTGTTCCGACGCGGGGATAGCCGAAGATCGCAACGCTTACAGAAACCTTTAGTAGATTTTTCTGAAAAGACTTTACAAACTGCAACAAGAAATTTATTATATTTAGTATCGAGGTAAAAAACCTACCTTGACATTTAATACATCACATCAAGCAATCATAAAACAATGACCACAACCCTACAACAACGCAGCAGCGCCAATGTATGGGATCGGTTCTGTGAGTGGAT
>CAZZXJ010000799.1:0-2856 GCA_964657905.1 uncultured Stigonema sp. | reverse complement strand
TCTACAAATTCATCTTTTTGGGGTCAAGAAGAAGGGTGTAGGGGGTAGGGTGTAGAGTATAGGGGACACAGCATTGGTCGGGGTTTCAAGCCCCGACCAATGCAATCGTCTTGAAAGACTTCGTTGTATCCCACTGGTTGTTGGGGCTATTTCTGACCCTACACCCCACACCCCACACCCCGCCCCAACGGGGCTTGGTCAGCGCGATCACTTACCTGACTGCACATTAGTGGGGTCAGGACGGTAGTCAATCTGGGGGCGGTTCGCGTACAGTTCACTTTGGACCATAGGCTCAAGCTTTTTTCAAGAAAGTAAATACTGTCCAATTTCCGGTTGTTCACGACGTAGAACATTCATAGCTTGCTGCTGAATTTGGCGAACTCGCTCTCGACTAACATTTAACCTCTCCCCAATTTGGGCCAAACTTCGTTGTTGATTATCTAAGAGTCCAAAGCGCAAAATTAATACTTCACGCTGCATGGGTTTCAGTGATGCTAACAAATTATTCAAGTCTTGGCGCAGAAGTTCTTGGGTGATATGTTCATTCGGTGAGATACCCTCATCGCTCAAAAGTTCACTAAGTTCTGTATCTTGGTTATCTCCCACCTTTAAATCTAGAGAAACTGTTCCACTAGCAGCACTGAGATATTCTCGAATTTGACTTGGCTGTAAATTCAACGTCTGAGCAATTTCTGTGACAGTGGCACGGCGACCGAAAGTTTGAAATAATTCTCTCTGTACCTTTTTAATTTGATTGAGTTTTTCGGTGATATGAATCGGTAGGCGAACTGTGCGGGATTTCTCTGCGATCGCTCTTGTGATTGCCTGACTAATCCACCAGTATGCATAGGTTGATAATTTATAGCCTCGGTTGGGATCAAATTTTTCTACACCTCTTTGTAAACCTATTGCCCCCTCTTGAATCAGATCCATGAATTCCAGATGGCGGCGCTGATATTTTTTAGCTATCGAAACCACCAGTCGCAGGTTCGCTGTTACCATCTTTTGTTTGGCTCGCTGACCCTGATGAAGTATTTGAGTGACTTCAGTTTCACTCTGGTTCACAAAAGTAGCTAATTCTGTTAAGGTTGGCTCCCGATGCAATTCTTGACTCAGATCACAAGAGTGTTGCTCAATGGCAATCATTTGCTGTACTTGCCTGCCATAAGTTATTTCTTGGTCTTTAGTTAATAATGGAAACTGACCAATTTCTTGCAAATATACGCGAACCATGTCGGAACTCAGGCTGGACATACAACTTTCTAGCTTTTCGATAATCAGACGAATCTAAAAGTATAAATCAAATAGCTCAATATATTTTCCTATTTGAGTATCTTGTCGCCGTATATAATCTTAGACCTACAGAAGCGGGGTTCTTTGTTTGAAGGTTTGAGGGAAACTCTAGAGAGGAACTGCGGAAAGAGTATCCAGACCTCATATCTCTCAGCTTTTCACATCTCCCGAAAAATATAGTTTATAGCTCGCAAGCAGCAAATGTGACAGAGATAGGTGGGCAGTGCCCACCCTACCTATTTGTATCTTGTATGAGATTTAAAAGAAAATCATCAGATAGGGCTTTATGCTTGCAACTGACAAAGTAACAAACCAAACCACTGATTTGGATCAGTCCACACTTTTTGTGTTCTTAAACCCTTTGCTTTGAGTTGCTGCTGGATGGTGCTGAGGTCGAACTTGCGGGAAATTTCCGTGAGGATTGTTTCACTCAAGCCAAAATTAACGGTGAGATTGAGAGCGCGTAGTTCCACAGTTTGCTCGCGGAAACTTCGTAAATGCATCTCTATTTGATGCTCTGTTTCGTTATAAAATGCCCAATGTTCAAATTGTGTTACGTCAAAATTGCCATCAAACCGCCAATTTAAATGCTCAAGCATGTTGAGGTTAAATGCTGCTGTCACTCCCTGGCTATCGTTGTAAGCTGCTGACAACACATGTTTTGGTTTTTGCAAGTCTACCCCTAATAAGAAATACTCACCTGACTGGAGAGCAGATGTAATCTGGGATAAGAACAAATCACACTCTTGAGGATTTAAATTACCCAACGTACTACCAATAAAACAAATCATGCGATTGGGTAATTGTGGCGGTTGGAGTTGCTCTAAAGCCACTTCATAGGTTCCAGCTAGTGCATGAACTTGTAGTGAAGGATAATCTGCCAGTAGTTGTCTAGCACTGCTTTCCAATATACCTGCACTCACATCAATTGGCAGATAACGTAGGGGATAGTCTAGCTGATGGTAGGCATCAAGTAAAATACGGGTTTTGGTAGAACTGCCACTGCCCAGTTCTACCAATTCGCAAGAACTGGTATTCTGGGCAATTTCACCAGCGTACTGTTGCAAAATTGACATTTCCGTCCGCGTCAGATAATATTCTGGTAACTCACAGATTTGCTCGAATAGCTCTGAGCCACGGTCATCGTAGAAGTAACGAGGGGGTAGAGATTTGACTGCTTGAGTTAATCCCTTAATCACGTCAACTCCAGCATTAGGCGAAACTATTAGATTTGCTTCTAGTAAATGCTGTACTTCTAAGCGCTTTTCAATACTGTCTTGGGAACCAACCGTGTAGTTGGCAGTCTGAGATATTCTCATCAAAACCTCCGTTTGCTGTGCATGATGGATTGCTGTCTTCACGCAACCCTCAACTGTGAGCCAGTGAAACATACTGAAACACACCCATATACCCCATAACATCACGCTTGGGCTAGATTGCTTAGGCGTTACAATTGTGTCTTGGTATTTTAGCCTTAAACTTACAGTTAGTGGTTAGTAGTTAGTAGTTACTAGAACTTACGCACTATACGCTCTTGAGCATCATGTGTATAACGGAATTCGG
>CAZZXJ010000798.1:0-2866 GCA_964657905.1 uncultured Stigonema sp. | reverse complement strand
TTTTGAAACCCCTGCTTTTAAGTATGGGGTTCCCTACACCCCACACCCTGTTCATTTCAAGCCGCTTATTTCCGCCGATCTTTACTAGGTAAGGTTTTCAGTCCGTTTTAATGGACTTGCGCTATCAGCCTTGAACTGAAGTTCAAGGCGTTGTATGGGCTAGGTGCAAGATGTCAGTCTACCTACTTATGAGGTAATTGCTAATGGAAGACTGGCAATAAACAATTATCAATTACCATACTCCAAATTAAGTTAATTTAAATTATAGATAGATAGAGTTTCTCAACTAGCTTAGAAAAACCATTGACACTGTAAGTGGTAAAACGTAAATAATTATTAATTTTCCATGAACATTTTAAGTCACTTGCTTTCTCAACCGCGATCAGATAACCGTCCGCAACGACAACGTAGAGGAATTGAAATTAAATCGCCGCGTGAAATTGAAATTATGCGGCAATCAGCAAAAATCGTGGCAACTGTGCTCAAAGAAATTTCCGCTTTGGTACAGCCAGGAATGACCACAGCTGACTTGGATGCTCATGCGGAAAAACGTATTCGGGAAATGGATGCAACACCTAGCTTTAAGGGATATCACGGTTTTCCTGGTTCGATCTGTGCTAGCATCAACAATGAAGTTGTACATGGTATCCCCAGTCCCAAGAAAGTGATCCGCGCCGGGGATGTTTTAAAAGTAGATACAGGTGCTTATTACCAAGGCTTTCATGGCGACTCTTGTATTACAATTGCTGTGGGTGAAGTTTCTACTGAAGCTGCTAAACTGATTCGCGTAGCGGAAGAAACCCTTTACAAAGGCATTGAGCAAGTGAAAGCTGGTAAGTGCTTACTGGACATTGCTGGGGCAATTGAAGACCATGTGAAAGCAAATGGTTTGAGTGTGGTAGAGGACTTTACCGGACACGGTGTCGGTCGTAATCTGCATGAAGAACCTTCAGTTTTCAACTTCCGCACTCGTGATATGCCGAATGTTAAATTACGTGCGGGCATGACCCTAGCAATCGAGCCAATTTTGAACCAAGGTTCTAGGTTGACGCGGACGTTATCTGACCGATGGACAGCAGTAACCGTAGATAACTCTCTGTCTGCGCAGTTTGAGCATACTGTCTTGGTTACAGAGACTGGATACGAGATTTTGACTGATCGCACGAAAGTTTAAGTATCGTGGATTAACTCATATCTTGCACCATTGTCAACAAGACCAAAAAAACCGGGTTTCTCAACCAAAAATCAAGGGTTTAACCATTAGCTATTCTCAAGAAACCCGGTTTTTTACCCAGGTGCAAGATGTAAGTTAAACAAAATGCAAAACCTTTGATAGGTAGGGTGTGTTATCGCTACTCGTAACACACCGAAAATATCCTATGCTGCTGTCACGACCATCCGCTCAAGCAGATGACATACTGTATCATGGAAACTTCTGTACGTCCGTGCTGTCTGATATCATGTCCGGTCAATCGCCCATAATAAAACTTGTTTGTAGTAAGGACTGAAGTCCTTACTTTTTAGTGCCAGAGGACTGAAGTCCTCACTACAAACTTACTTTCGGTTATTTAACCGGACGTGATTGTTATGCTTTTATAGATATACTCCCCTCTATTTTAGTACCTTTGTACTTTAAATCTTGTGCCAGAAAGATTCATGAAACTAAGTCAAAGTCCTTATTACCAGACTAAGTTTGGTGCTGCGCATCTAGGAAACAGCTTAGAATTAATGGCAGATCTCAAAAGCGAAAGTCTCGACTTAATCTTCACTTCACCTCCCTTTGCACTGGTACGCAAAAAAGAATACGGAAATGTTGATGCTGACGAATATGTAGAATGGTTTAAAAATTTTGCGCAACATTTTAACCGTATTCTCAAGCCAACTGGGTCACTTGTCATTGATATTGGAGGTAGTTGGATTAAAGGTGTTCCAGTACGCTCTCTTTATCATTTTGAGTTAGTTATTAATTTGTGTAAGTCCAAGCAAAAAGGAGGTTTAGGTTTTTATTTGGCACAGGAATTGTATTGGTATAATCCTGCTAAACTACCGACTCCAGCAGAATGGGTTACAGTCCGAAGAGAAAGGGTTAAGGATGCTGTTAATACAGTTTGGTGGCTTTCTAAAGAACCACATCCAAAGGCTAATAATAGTAGAGTATTAAAGCCTTATAGCGATGCAATGAAAAATCTTTTAAAAAATGGATACAAAGCAAAGCTTCGTCCATCTGGTCATGATATTTCTACTAAATTTAAGCATGACAGAGGAGGCGCTATTCCACCAAATATTATTGATGGACAAGATAATAAAGATAGTCCAGAAATAGGTCAGCCTATTCTAACTAGTTTAGATGCTATTACTGTTGAAGACTCCCTCCAGCCTGTAAATGTTATTTCAGCCTCTAACACAGCCTCAAATGACTACTATCTAAGGAGATGTAAAGAAGAAGGTTTAAAGCCACATCCGGCAAGGTTTCCTCAAGCTTTACCTGAATTCATTATTAATCTTTGTACTGAACCTGGTGATATAGTTTTAGACCCGTTTGCTGGTTCTAATATGACAGGTCGAGTGGCAGAAACATTACAGAGACAATGGCTAGCTTTTGAAATTGATGAAGACTATATCAAAAGTTCAAAGCTGAGATTTGAAGAAAATGCTCCCCTAGTTATTGATCCTTCCATTGATTTGCCTTCCCAGTCAAAGTTAAAAGTAGCATCCGAAAGCGATCTATCAGAACTGCCACTTTTTCAAGCACAATTCAACAGTTCATTCTAAGAACAAATTATCTAAGTTTATCATGAGCATGCGATGTTGTGACGCTCAACAATCCCAACCAGTACCTGCATCAAATTATCCAGGTCGTCGGGTA
>CAZZXJ010000797.1:0-2871 GCA_964657905.1 uncultured Stigonema sp. | reverse complement strand
GATTTTTGGCTTGCCCAGGTTAAAAACTCTTGCAGATATTTATCTTGGGCTAATAGCGCATCAATTTGTTGCTTCATTAACTGCACCAAGGCGTCTGCACTCCGCAGCATGGTAGCAGTCAATAAAAAGACTTCGCGCCACCGGGGTTCGGTGATGTGACTCACCAGTCGTTCCAAGGCTTGTTCTAATGCCTGTAGATTATGACTGGCAACGATTTTTCTGGCAGTGAAATATTCTTGAAACGCCAGGTAGGAGAAAGAAAAAATTCCCCGCGCCCTTTCCGCCAGTAGCCCATGTTGCGCTTCAATCGCCTTCAGCACTGCAACACTTTCCACAAACAATTCTTCAGGGTCGGTAGGCGCAGCAGGCAAATCACGGATATAGTCGGCAATATATTGCTCAACGACGCGTTCCTCAAAGAAGTAACGACCCTGCTCAAACGCCGTAGCGGCAATCTGGCTCAGCAGCTTGATCTTTTGTGGCAATAAAAACCCGCGATAAACTTCATCCCGTTCAACCCCTTTGGCTTCATCCCACTTGCCTAGGAGAAGGTTTACACATTGCTGATAAAATTCGGCTCTATCTTGAGGAAATTTTTCTTGGCGATGGAACACCCAGCAGGCGACATGAAGAAACAGGGGGGTAACTGCGAGTTTGCGGAAATGCGTATTTTTAGGTGAACTGATCTGCTCAATGAACTCAACTGACTGAGCTAACCCATGCTGAGCGTTTGTCAGAGTGAATGCTACGAACCACTTTTGGGCAAAGGCGGCGATTTGTTCAGAGGTAAAAGGGGCGATTTCGATGTCAGTAAAGCGCCTGAGCTTGAACTTTTGGGCTGACGTTCGACAGGTAGCCACAAACAAATTTTTGTGATACTTGTTAGAAAAGTTGCGAATTTCCTTTAATATAATATTGCTATCTTTATTGAGAAGTTCGTCTAGCCCATCCAGCAACAACAACACTCTCCCCTCATGCAGCAGTGTCTCAATTTTAGCTGGGTCTAAAATGCCAGAAGAGAGAAATTCTCGGCGAATGTAGTTTAATAAGCTGAAATCGCCGGCATCTCTGGAGTCTTCAGCATATTCTCTCAAGGTGATAAAAATAGGAACTCGGTTTGCCGCCAACTCACCTCGGTTGCACAGAATGGCAAGATGTTGCAAAAAGGTGGTTTTACCGGCACCTGGTTTACCCAGCACCCTGAGCTTGGAATAGATTTCGACTGCTCTCTTGCCTGGTATTTGTTTCTGGGAAACTTCACCCAAGCCAAAGCGCTCAAATGCATCTGGACCAAGGTTTTGCAAATGAGAGACTTCTAACCACTGTTGGCTGGCGATGTCCTCCAGAATATTGACATCAATGTAAATGTCGTCTATACTAACATGATGGCTAATATCTAATAGCTGCAAGATGCCACACTGGTCTTGAATTTTGTCCAAGCGTTGCGATCGCACCTCCTGCACCAAAGTATCAATATCTAAGAGACTGCGAGGAGCCTGGACTCTGATTTCAGCTACCTCTGTGCCAAGATTATCCACCATCTCCCGCCAATTCAGTTCCAAGACCGAGCAAATTTCTATAAAGGTATAACGCTCAATCGGACGACCTGTGAAAAATCTCCAAATGGGTTGGCGAGTTCTGACGTTCACTAAGTCTGCCAGGTTTTTTTGAGTCCAAGCCTTGTGAGCAAACGCTATTTTCGCTTGTTTAATTCCGTCTGGTGACGCTTGTAGCGATCTCTTTACCATATGACAAAAATTCTACTGAGATGCGTTTGTAAACATTAATTTTTATTTATATCTTGATCTTATACAATTATTTATGTTAAATTCCTGACTCTCTGCCTAAGTTATACAAAATCCTACTCATTGCCCTTCATTTCATCAACATTATGAAAAGCCAAAAGCGATCGCCACTAAAAGCTTTTGGCTTTTCTTGTGTGAATCAATTTGCGTTTATAAGCTTATGAATGTTGAGTTTCCGGCTCCGAGTTTAGCGGGTCACTCCTGACAACTTATGGCGTGGAGTGGAATTTTTATAATTAGATTAAGTTTTGTAATGAAATCAGACACTTAAAAACTGTACGTTCGCTCCCTTGGTAGGGCGGACGACCGTTCGCCCCTACATAATTTCTGGAGATGTCTAATGCATTCCGTGAGGACACAATAATTGACATACCAGAAAAAGGTTTATTTGGCAATTTTTTTGTTAGAATACTTATATGGAAACAAATTTACATTTAAAATCAAATAAGCTATTTGGTCCTGTTGTCTTTAGACCTGATTTTAGTAGCTTTAACCCGAGCAATTCATTCCGAGCTTGGACTCCCGCCAAGACACGTGGTCGAAATGATCAGCAACTAGGCTCTGGCTCTCAAATAGGTCTGTTGTTTATCAGTGTTTTGTTAGCCATCGTTGCATTAGGACTCGTTGCCATGCTGATGCAACAGATGCCATTTCCCGGTTAAAGCAAGCTGAATTTTCGCCGTGTTTACGGACCAGCTACCCAATTGGTAGATCAGTTTTTTACGAATAGGAGATCAACTGCAATGGTACATAATTTTGCTGAATTACGCGGTTATCACTTAACAGTCAAAGGACTGGAAACTAAGCGTGGCAAATTGTTAAAAGAAGAGTTGGCAACCACTATTAATCCAGGTGTAGCACCTAGATACCACATCTCTCCTAGGTGACCTCTGATCGATTGCCATTCGTTTTGTGGGTGAGGGTGGATTAACAATGGGGCGTCGTCGCCGTCGATCCACCCAGACTCCAGCTACCAAAGCAATCAAGATGAACGGCGCAAACTGAGCGGCCTTGAGCAACCCCATCTGGACTGGGGCGCTGGCATTCCTGACTGCGAGTATCTCTC
>CAZZXJ010000796.1:0-2874 GCA_964657905.1 uncultured Stigonema sp. | reverse complement strand
TGACTAATGACTAATGACTAACTAACCTTTGATCTTTTCAGCTTTGGCGATCGCTTCGTCAATACTGCCGACCATGTAGAAAGCCTGCTCTGGTAGGTCATCCAACTCACCAGCTAGAATCCTTTTGAAGCCTTTGATGGTATCTTCCAGCTTCACGTACTTACCAGGGGAGCCGGTAAAAACTTCTGCTACAAAGAATGGCTGAGACAAGAAGCGTTCAACCCGGCGTGCACGGGCGACAGTCAGACGGTCTTCTTCAGATAATTCATCTAAACCAAGAATGGCGATGATGTCTTGGAGTTCCTTGTAACGCTGGAGAGTAGACTGTACAGCACGGGCGGTTGCGTAGTGTTCTTCGCCAACAATGGCGGGCTGCAACATGGTGGAAGTCGAACCTAGTGGGTCAACAGCAGGATAAATTCCCTTAGATGCCAAACCCCGAGATAGCACCGTTGTTCCGTCCAGGTGAGCAAAGGTAGTAGCAGGTGCGGGGTCGGTGAGGTCGTCAGCAGGGACGTACACCGCTTGAATCGAGGTAATTGATCCTTCATTGGTGGAGGTGATGCGCTCTTGGAGTTCACCTACGTCAGTTCCCAATGTCGGCTGATATCCAACCGCAGAAGGCATCCGTCCTAAAAGAGCAGACACTTCTGAACCTGCTTGCACAAACCGGAAGATGTTGTCAATAAACAGCAGCACATCCTGCTTATTCACATCTCGGAAGTACTCAGCCATTGTCAGCGCCGATAGACCAACCCGCATTCTCGCTCCGGGTGGCTCGTTCATCTGACCGTAGACTAGAGCAATTTTTGACTCGTTGAGGTTATCTTTATTGATCACCCCTGATTCCATCATTTCGTTGTAAAGGTCATTGCCTTCACGGGTGCGCTCACCCACTCCACCAAATACCGACACTCCGCCGTGTTCGGTAGCGATGTTGTTAATCAACTCCATCATAATGACGGTTTTGCCTACACCAGCACCGCCAAACAGACCAATCTTGCCACCGCGCCGATAGGGAGTCAGTAGGTCAACAACCTTAATCCCAGTCTCAAACACGGAAGGTTTGGTTTCCAGTTCGGTGAATTTGGGAGCAGATCGGTGGATGGGTAATGTTTCCTCAGCATTGACTGGTCCCCGATTATCTACGGGTTCGCCAAGGACGTTGAAAATCCGACCTAGTGTGGCTTTGCCTACTGGCACGCTGATGGAAGCGCCAGTGTCAACAACTTCCATGCCACGCACTAAGCCATCAGTGGTGCTCATTGCAACAGCCCGAACCTGATTGTCACCTAACAGCTGCTGTACTTCGCAGGTAACGGAGACTTGCTGTCCGGCTTCGTTGGAGCCTTTGATGGTCAAAGCGTTGAAGATTTGCGGCATTTTTCCGTTGGAGAACTTAACGTCTACAACTGGACCAATGATTTGGGTAATGTAACCTATGTTTGTTTTTTCTGCGGTGGTGACCATGCTGAGCCTATAAATTGAAGCTATATTTCAGGATAAGGTCGTAGGAGACTTTAGATTAAGCTATGTCATCTTCAAGAGTAGCATCGAACGATCCCACTCTTCGCCAGAATAAATTGCTTCTTAAGACTGTGGCTTTGAAACAGTGAATATCCTCAAGCAGTAGCGAAATTGGCTGGTTACACTGTTAGGTGGGGCAAACAGAAACTTTAACGCCCAAGGATGATCACCACCTGTGTGTTGTAAGTGTAGAGACGTGATACCAGTCGCCTACATTGGGCACTGACTCACCGCGCAACAGAGCAATCGCAGTTTCTTAGGTATGGAAACCCAAAGGACGCACTGCGAGTGTTCCTCAAATTTCGCCTCTCTACAGCACGGTAAGTGGACTTGATGATCCACTAATCCCCGACTTGCACTTCGTGTACTCATTACTGGGGAACGTCAACAAATACGAGTAACCATTATGTTCAATGCCACTGAAATTTTAATTGATGCTTTTGTAAATCAAATTCGGGACGGCTACCATCGCAGCTACGGCTGTCTAAAGACTGATTACCAAGACATCATAGCTTGGGCTGGCAATATGGCTTTAGAAAACATTGCCAATAGTGACGCTCTATATCACAATGTTGAACACTCTATTTTAGTCACTCTCGTTGGACAGGAAATTTTACGCGGCAAACACATCCGCGAAGGTGGTGTTTCTAGCGAAGACTGGTTGCATTGTATCATTTCCTTATTGTGTCATGATATTGGCTATGTAAAGGGAGTTTGCCGCCTAGACCGCGAGGAAGAAAGCTTTTATGCTACTGGTAAAGATGGGGGTATGATTTCTCTCCCGCTTGGGGCATCTGATGCTAGTCTCACACCCTATCATGTTGATAGAGCTAAACTTTTCATCGATGAGCGTTTTGGTGGTCATAAGTTAATAGATACTGAGGTGATCAAGAGCAATATTGAATTAACTCGATTTCCAGTGCCTGTCGCAGAAGATCATGAAGATACAAATAGTTTTGCAGGCTTAGTGCGTGCTGCTGATTTGATCGGACAACTAAGCGATCCCCGTTACTTGAAGAAAATTACTTCTTTGTTCTACGAGTTTGAAGAAACTGGTATAAATAAAGTTCTGGGTTATAAAACTCCTGCAGATTTACGCAATAACTATGCCAAGTTCTACTGGAACGGGGTTTATCCCTATATCAAAGATGGACTACATTACCTGTCCCTGACACAGCAGGGAAAACAAATTATTGCCAATCTCTATTCAAATGTGTTTGTTGTAGAACACGAAAAATAGCAAGAAGAGTCATTCGTCCTTAGTCATTAGTCATTAGTTTTTACAATCAACAACTAACAACTATAGCAATCCTATTTGAGATCCGAACAAGGGGGACAAGGAGGACA
>CAZZXJ010000795.1:0-2878 GCA_964657905.1 uncultured Stigonema sp. | reverse complement strand
AATTAGAGATTTTTTTTTACAAAAAGAACTGGTTTGAGATGTTCGGGAATACTCTGTAGTTCAATCTCTAAACGACCAAATTCGTAAGCGTCTTCAATGGAACGATTTGCCACTAATGCTTTATAAAAACCAACAGCAAAGGCGATGGCGGCTTGATCGCCAATTACATTATTCATCCCAATCACAAACGGAATATATTTAGCAATTGCCTTTGCCTGAGTCTTAGAGTAGCAGGCATTCAGCACCACACAATTGACTTGTGCCAACAACTTAAATATTTTTGCCAAAGCATCAGGAGCTACTGGCTGAACTGTGCCCACTTCATTCTCAAAGCAAAGCTCACCCTTACTTTTACCGTGCCCAGAAAAATGTATAATATTTGGTTCAACATCAAATATTGCCTGAGTGATATCCCCTACACGAACTGACTCTCGCTGTTCTAGCTGATAATTTTCTGGCACTTTAGCTCTTCGCAACCGTTCTTTGATATCTCGTAACTCTTGCCCTAAACGTAACCGAGAAGCATCACTAGGATCGGCTGCCAAAAACAGGATTTTTACAGGAATATCACTGCTCATATAGGCAATAATAAAACTTAAATTACTAACGAATATAACACTTAATTGAGTAAGTTTCTGGGTATTACCGAATTCTCAGAAAGCCTGCCTTTTCGATAAGCTCCTGACGCTTAGCGCTCAGGAGTATATTAGCGTATGCTTCACCTGCTTGCTGCTCGCTCCGACCATTCTGCTTAACAAGCACGAATAAATAGCGGGTAAGTCGATAGTTGCCACTGTGAAATGCCGCCAAATTAGATTTATTCTTATGCTTATCTGTACATTGACCAGTAGGTACAAGCGGCTTTTGGTCGGAAGGGATCAATTTGTCTGGTTGAAGAACCACAGGTAGGGACTTGATTATACATTGAGAAACCAGATACGAAGCTGAGACAAGGTAAATGCTGCCTGGATCGCTGGCTACCTTTTTTACTCCTTCAGTAATGGTTAGAACAACCTCAATGTCTTGTCGAAGAGGCTGCCCTTGCAAAACGGTTTCTTGGATGAAATTGAAGGTACTAGAAGGTTTACGGGCATAAACTGTGATTTTCAAATCAGGACCGCCCACTTGCTTCCAGTTAGTAATTTTACCCGTAAGAATCTCCTTCAGTTGAGTGATTGTTAAGCCAGAGACAGGTAGATTGGGGTGAACTGCGATCGCGATGCCATCAATTGCTACAGGAATTTCTTCGATCCCAAACCCTTTAAGCTTCGCCCCCTGGTATTCCTCATCTTTGAGACGGCGAGAGGAAACAGCAAAATCAATTTGATCGTTGAGCAACATTTTGATGCCAATTTCTGAACCAGACTCTCCAACTGGGGGACGGACATAACGCAACTTAAATTCAGGGCAGACAGATCGAATGTCCGGATCTACCTGTTGTAGGATCTGTATCCAAGTTGTGCTGCCCCCATAGCTAAAACTTCCCTTCGGAACATTCTGCACCAGACACATCAATGGACTATAGTTAGTCAACCAGTTATATATCCAGACCCCCGGTTCTATTAAAATCACAGCCGCAGTTCCTACCCCAATTGCAACCCGGCAAAAGTAGCCTCGAAGACCTAGACGACGAGGAGGTTTGGATGGTGGAACTTGCATTTTAGAAGAATTTGGATTTTTAGTTGGGGGAAGTGTATCAGGAACAGAACCGAGTTGCTCTAGTGCTGGCAAAACTTCAGATGCAAGTTGGTATTGTTGGAGAAAGTCACTCTTGACCGGTACTAAGTTGGGGCTGATGTTTGCCAAAGCTTGTTCGTTTATCGACAGTACATCCCCACTTCTACACGAAAAACTGCCCCATAGAACAGCTAAAACCTGGCAACATCAACAATCTCATCGCGCGTCCCTTGGTTGTCGGGTAGAAGGTCGATGTCTCTGATAGTCCAGCACATACCCTCAGCTGCTGCTTGGCTCATGGTAGAACTCTTTTATGGTAGGCAAAGACATTTATTAGCAGTTGAAATCAGCATTTTACCCAGATAACAAAATACTAAAATTAGTAAATAACTCCAACAAACAGAACAATTAAACCTATGACAATTCTCCAAGCAAAAAACCTATCTCTAGGTGAAGTACATCGTCTTTTCGGCTTTCAAAGGCAATACAATAGCTCTTTCACGCCCTTATTATCTCTAGAACCTTTAACTGAGTCTGAACAACAGGAAGTGTTACAGACTCGTAATGATTTTGATAACTACCTGATAGAAGGAAAAGTTACGGAAGGACTCGTTAAGGCTTTAACAATCTTTCCATTAATGCGATTGGCTGGATTTTATCACTACCCTATTAAGATTAGCTTGGAAGAGAACATTGCTGATATTATCATTGAAGACGAGGATACAAAAATTACAGGTAGGATGGATATTCTAGCAATCAACAAGTCTCAAAGAACAACAGCTTATCCGTATTTTTGGGTATTGGTAATTGAATCTAAAAATAGTAGTGTTGACGTATCAGAGGGTTTACCACAATTGCTCACTTATGCTTATAACAGCCTCAAAAATCAAAAATCTGTTTGGGGACTGACTACAAATGGACGTAGTTATCAGTTTGTGTATATCCTCCAAGGAAATCCCCCAACTTATCAGCTAATGCCAGAATTAAACTTAATGGAATCTGAACGTTCTACGCAATTGCTACAAGTTCTCAAAGCGATTTGTCAGCTATAAATATTTGAAACCGCAGATAAAGGCAGATAAGTAGGTAAACAGAATTAATTACACAGTGTCATTGCGAATGGAGCGCAGCGATTGCTTCCCAAGCGCTGCGGGCTGAGATTGCTTTGCTTCGCTCGCAATGACTGTAATTAATTTTGTGT
>CAZZXJ010000794.1:2034-2889 GCA_964657905.1 uncultured Stigonema sp. | reverse complement strand
CCCCATGCCCCATTCCCCATTCCCCATACCCTATTCCCTTATGATGTTAAAAGTTTCAAAAATTAAAAAGCTAAATTGTCATAACTTCGCTATTGTATTGCAGGAAGTCGCCAAGGTGATGATGAAGCGATGAACAAAAACGTTGAAGTCCTACCGGATAAAAAAGCGCTGACTGCGCGAGCGCTAGAATTGATTCTATCTAAAGTGGAAACCGCCATTGAACAACGGGGGCGATTTACTATTGCCCTATCTGGCGGCAGCACACCCAAGCCGTTATACGAAGCGATCGCTACTCAAAAACTGCCTTGGGAGAAAATTCATGTGTTTTGGGGGGATGAACGTTACGTCTCACCAGACCATCCAGAGAGTAATCAACTGATGGCGCGTCGTGCTTGGCTAGATCGCGTTGACATCCCACCGGCTAATATCCACCCGATGCCAACCTCGGATAGTGATCCAGTAGAAGCCGCAGCTAAGTATGAACAGCATCTGCAAGAATTTTTTCACTCTTCACCCGGAGAGTTTCCCTCAATGGACGTGAATTTGCTGGGAATGGGTGATGATGCGCACACCGCATCGTTGTTTCCCCACACGGAAGCCTTGAAAGTACGAGATCGCCTGATGACTGTAGGTAACAAAGACGGAAACCCCCGCCTAACGTACACATACCCATTCATCAATGCTGCTAGCTGCGTTATCTTTATAGTTGCTGGTGAAAACAAAAGACCAGCTTTAGCTCAAGTATTCGCACCAACGGCAGATGAATTCACTTATCCATCCCGGTTAATTCAACCCCAAGGAGAACTTTGGTGGTTACTGGATGCGGCGGCAGGTAGTGAGTTATGAATAATTCGT
>CAZZXJ010000794.1:0-2024 GCA_964657905.1 uncultured Stigonema sp. | reverse complement strand
GCAGACGCATCCGCATTTCTTGCTAAAGGCTGTACACACGTGGGTAATAATTAGGAATTGCGAATTATGAATTACGAATTAGTTTGACACCCCCACTCCTAGATTTCTCTAATTGTTAAAATCGAATGCTAGAGATACCCCTCTGCTTGCCAGCACTATATTTATGATGATCTTCAATAAAGGCTTAACTCCATGATCGTCTGCCCTAACTGCAATCACTTAAACCCAGACGGCGCTGTCCAATGTGAAGCTTGCTATACCCCGTTACCAGCTACTACTAACTGTCCAAGCTGTGGGGCCTCCGTGCAAGTAGATGCAACTTTCTGTGGTCAATGTGGTTATAACCTGCGTACAACCGCTCCTACTGCCGCTGCAACCGTCGCTCCCGACATCCCTGTAGAAGTACCGCCCCTAGTTCACCCAGACCCACTTGTACACTCACAACCTGCGGTCACAATTAGTGGATCTGCTAACGAAACCTCTGGTGACCATTCACCCTTGCCCCCAACACAGATGTCAGTTCCCGATCCAGAGGTAGCAACATTTCAAAACATCCCCTCGCCACCAGATGTCGAGACTCAACCCGTAAGTCTACCGCCAGAAAGCTCAACACCACCTTCACTTTCTCAAGAAGCATCACCAATCACTGCTTCCAGAACTCAATTGCAACAGGTGACGGCACGGCTTGTCCACGTTCAAAGCGACAAGCAGGTGGAATTGCCGCAAAATCTTTCTGTGATTCATATCGGCAAGCCAAATGACCGCATTCCCCCAGATGTGGATGTTTCTGGTTTTCCCAACTCGGAAATTGTCTCGCGGATTCATGCAGATATTCGTGCTGAGGGAGACGCTTACTATATCGAAGATGCAGGAAGTTCCAATGGCACATACATCAATAATTTGCCGCTGTTGCCGGGGAATCGACACCGTCTGCGACCAGGCGATCGCATTAGTCTAGGTAAGGGAGATTTGGTCACATTTCTGTTCCAAATTTCTTAGCCAGTTCTAGTTCAAAGAAAGGCACTTGCTCAAGGCGTAATTACAAAATTTTTGGTAAGTCTTTCATCCTACCGCTTTTTCAAGTGGGATGAAAGACTACAAAAGTAATACAATATAATTTAAAATGCTATAATAAATAATTAATACCGTGGAATACACCGGGCATTAACACCCTTATGAAGTACCACCCTAAAGCCCCTTTGTATGAGGGAATATCGTTCGTAAATGAACGTATGGGTCTTACCTGGCTAATAGCAGCGGCGATCGCTACAATTTTGCTTTGGCAAGTGCCTGGAGGCAATTACATTTTATACCCGTTCACTATTCTGGCAACTTGGTTTCACGAAATGGGTCACGGTTTAGCTGCACTCCTTTTAGGAGGACAGTTTGAGCAATTACAGATTTCTCCCAATGGTTCCGGTTTAGCATATCATAGCGGCGCGTTATTCTTAGGACCAATTGGTCAGGCTTTGGTAGCAGCAGCAGGACCAATGGGACCACCGATCGCTGGTGCTATTTTGATTCAAGCTTCCCGCAGTTTTAAGGTGGCTTCCTTGAGTTTGAAAATTCTCGGGAGTTTTTTGATTCTTTCAACACTAATTTGGGTGCGATCGCTCTTTGGATTGGTCGCAGTTCCCCTACTGGGTTTAATTATCCTTGGTATTGCTCTGAAAGCTCCCCGGTGGTTGCAGGGGTTTGCTGTTCAATTTCTCGGCGTACAAGCTTGTGTGAGTACGTACCTTCAACTGGACTATTTATTTAGCGCCTCTGCTGGTCCGGGTTTGCATTCTGACTCAGCGCAAATACAGCAGCAGTTATTTTTACCTTACTGGTTCTGGGGTGGGTTGATGGCAGTTGCATCCTTGGTCATTTTAGTACAAAGTCTTCGCATTGCCTATCGTTCTGCTTAATCTTCCTCAAAACTGTGGGTTTTGAACTTGAGAGTGCGACAATTTTCATTGACAGTGCAAATCACATGGTCTGGCACTGGGTCTAGTAATTGCACCTGAATTTCCAAAGTTACT
>CAZZXJ010000793.1:0-2894 GCA_964657905.1 uncultured Stigonema sp. | reverse complement strand
TGGTTTGTGTAGTAGCGGTTTCAACCGCCCATTTTTTCTTAAGTTGACACCAATGTCCTGCCGTTCGCCCCTACTAACGACTTTCTGATAATTTTATGAACGAATTTGAATTAATACCAAACGATATACTAGGCATGGGAACGCAAAAAATCTTAAAATATTGCCTGATTTAGGCAAAGATATTGGTGGATGAATTTACAGTTATTAACAAAGTAGTTAGTTGTTAGTTGTCAAAAATTATCACTAACCACTAACCAGCATTGATGACTTTCAGAGGGAGAACATGAATTCAGGAATTGATCTGCAAGGAACTTTTATTAAATCCCTCATGGATTTGGGGTTGCCGTCTGGCACAGCCAAAGCAATTTGGATGCCAGTACCGATGATCTTAATGATCATTGGTGCCACGGTAGGGGTGTTAGTCACCACTTGGTTAGAGCGGAAAATCTCGGCAGCCGCACAGCAGCGGATTGGTCCTGAATATATTGGTCCGGCTGGTTTGCTGGCTCCTGTAGCGGATGGTCTCAAGCTTGTTTTTAAAGAAGATGTGGTGCCAGCCAAGTCGGACTCCTTACTGTTTACCCTCGGTCCCATCATCGTTGTTATTCCGGTGTTTTTGTCCTTTTTGATTGTGCCGTTTGGACAGCATCTAGTAATTACAGATGTTGGGATGGGGGTCTTCTTGTGGATTGCCCTATCTAGCATTCAGCCGATTGGTTTATTGATGGCTGGCTACGCATCCAATAATAAATATTCCCTGTTGGGTGGTTTGCGGGCGGCGGCGCAGTCGATCAGTTATGAAATTCCTTTGGCGCTGGCTGTGCTGGCGATCGCCCTGATGTCTAACAGCCTCAGCACCGTTGACATCGTCAATCAGCAATCCGGCTATGGCATCCTTGGCTGGAACGTTTGGCGACAACCAGTCGGTTTCATCCTCTTTTGGATCGCCGCCCTTGCTGAATGCGAACGATTGCCGTTTGACTTACCCGAAGCGGAAGAAGAACTGGTGGCAGGTTATCAGACTGAGTATGCTGGAATGAAATTTGGTCTGTTCTACCTGGGTTCCTACGTTAACCTCGTGCTTTCTGCCCTACTAGTAGCAGTTTTATACCTAGGTGGTTGGGATTTTCCGATTCCCATTAGCCTAATAGCTAGCTGGTTTGGAGTGAGTGAAATAAATCCCGTGTTGCAAATTATAGACGCCTCACTGGGAATCACCATGACCGTACTCAAAGCCTACTTCCTAGTCTTTCTGGCAATCCTGTTACGTTGGACAGTGCCCCGCGTTCGCATCGACCAATTGCTAGATTTAGGATGGAAGTTTTTGTTGCCAGTCGGTTTAGTAAATTTACTACTCACCGCAGCCCTGAAACTAGCCTTTCCCTTTGCCTTCGGTGGATAGTCATTAGTCATTGGTCATTGGTCATTAGTAACTACACAAATGACAAATGACAAAAAACAGAGTAAAACACTATGCTAAAGTTCCTGAAGCAAGTTGCTGATTACGCCAAGGAAACGGTACAAGCAGGTCGTCACATTGGTGAGGGGCTGGCTGTCACCTTCGACCATATGCGGCGGCGTCCAATTACCGTGCAGTATCCTTACGAAAAACTCATTCTTGGTGAGCGATTTCGGGGTAGGATTCACTTTGAGTTTGATAAGTGCATTTCTTGCGAAGTCTGTGTCCGTGTTTGTCCAATCAACCTGCCTGTAGTGGATTGGGAATTTGACAAAGCCAGTAAAAAGAAAAAGCTCAATCACTACAGTATTGACTTTGGAGTTTGTATTTTCTGTGGTAATTGCGTGGAATATTGCCCAACCAACTGTTTATCAATGACAGAAGAGTACGAGCTTTCCACTTATGATCGCCATGAATTGAATTATGATAACGTGGCGCTGGGTCGTCTGCCATACAAAGTAACGAATGACCCAATGGTTACGCCGTTGCGCGAACTGGTTTACCTGCCCAAGGGCGTCATGGACCCCCACGACCTGCCCGCAGATGCACCTCGCGCCGGTGCTCGCCCAGAAGACCTTGTAGAAAAAGGCTAATTGCTAATAGATAATAGCTAATGGCAATCTAACAATTAGCAATTAGCAATTAGCCCTTCGGGTTCGCCAGTTCCCTACGGCGGGAAAGCCGCCTTCTCCCAAGGGGAGACGCTAACGCTAACGCGAACAGGACTGAACTCACAATTAGTAATTAGCAATTAGCAAAGGACAAGAAAAAGTGAATTTAGCCCAAGGAGTACAGGTTGTTTCGTTTGGCATACTGGCGGTGATGATGATTGGGGCAGCACTAGGTGTGGTGCTGTTGGACAACATCGTCTACTCTGCTTTTCTGCTAGGAGGCGTGTTCGCCAGCATTGCTGGGATATACCTCCTCCTGAATGCTGACTTCGTAGCATCAGCGCAATTGCTAATTTATGTTGGCGCAGTGAACGTGCTGATCTTGTTTGCCATTATGTTGGTTAACAAGCGGCAGAACTTTGTGCCCTTCCCCAGCGCGGGGTTGCGTAAAGTACTCACAGCTGTGGTCAGTTTGGGATTGTTTGCGCTTTTAAGTACCATGGTTTTGACGACTCCTTGGTCGCACTCCACTGCTATCCCCACCGACAATTCAATAGTTGTGATTGGTCTGCATTTCTTCAGTGACTTTTTACTGCCTTTTGAAGTGGTTTCGATTTTGCTGTTAATGGCAATGGTGGGCGCGATAATTTTGGCGCGTCGCGAGTATTTGCCAGAAGAGACACTATCTCCAGACCAACAACCTGTTTTGACGTTGCCAGAACGCCCCAGAGACCTGGTATCGGTAGGCGATGCAAGTCGCAATATTCAGTAATTTTGTTGATTGTTAATTGGTTTAACATGGTTTGATTACAAGATATCAACTT
>CAZZXJ010000792.1:0-2896 GCA_964657905.1 uncultured Stigonema sp. | reverse complement strand
CCCTATGCCCCATGCCCCATGCCCTATTACGCTGAGCGACACTCCAAATCTGCTGTTCTTGAGATATTGTAGTTTTTAGGGCGGTTGGTATAGCTGAGTTTAATTTCTTCTAAGGCTAAAAGCAAATCTTCTCTGCCACGAAAACTGGACATCCGCTGCCGGACTACGCCATTTTCGATCAACAGTAAAGTTGGCAATGACTTCAGCCGATAAGTGGTAGATAGTTTAAAATTCTGATCGGCATTAATGCCAACTAACTTAATTTGGTCACCGCATTGAGCTTGGAATTGCAATAAAAAGGGGTGGATGATGCGACACAAGCCACACCAAGGTGCTTCAAAATTAACTAAAACAGGAATTGGAGATTCTAAAACTTCTTGAGTAAATGTCCGCTCACTAACCGACAACACCATGGCACCTCTTGAATTATAGGGTTTTTATATCAAACTAGCTATCAGATGGAGGGAGTGCGTTGTCAGCAAATGCTGATAAACGCTCGTAGGGCAAAAATCACAAATGAGTATGCAAAAAAGTTAGCGTTAATTGTAGCGCTGACAAAAAAGCCAGCGCGATATTCACGGTGGCAATTCTTGATTTTCAACTCTGGTTTGCCGCTCTTGGGCATTTAATTGAGAGATAAGTGCAATTTACTCCTAGATAGATTACCCAGAGCTAGGACTGTGCCCTTAAAAAAAAGAGTTTTTGTTTGTTAATTTCATGATGATACATGCACCCTACCTTTCATCCCCACCTGATAAGAGTGATCGGGTATTCAGTGGACTTGGATCAAACAAATCTCAAACCGACTGATTACACCCCCACTGACAGCTATTTCCATTCATCCTACATTGATTTTGGAGCAATACATAAGCTAAAATGATCAATCTAGTTTTAGATGAACTGCTTGATGCCCATGGGGATGAATTCAATTTCACAATTGTACCCTACTAGTGGCCTGAAGCAACAGGGGATGAGACCACCAAAGCAGTAGCACAAAAACGATGACGCCTAAATAGGCAGGGCGGACAAATTCCTGCCATTTAATAGATTGACGACCGTCGAGAATAGCCACAAAAGGAATGATGGAGGTACGCTGTTTGACCTCCACAAAAGCTTCGCCGTAGCGGTAGCTCAAGCGGCGATCGCTATGCCACACACCAAATAAATGATGCAATACCAACCCAATAGAGGTTATAAGGGTAAAAGTAGTACCTAGCCAGAGGGTATGGGCAATACACCAAATGACTTGTCCTACCATTTGCGGATGGCGGGTAATACGAATAATTCCAGTTTCATAGAGGTGGACTTGGGGCTTCTGGATAGCAGCAATTTCTAGTAGATTGAATGTAGCAGGATACAAAAACCAAAACGAAATAGCTGACAGCATCCAAACTAATACCTGCACTCCTGGTAAGTTTTGTACTTGCCAAAGTTGCAAGCCATCGTAGCGGTGGTTAAAAAAGTAGACGACTAATATTATAGCCAACGGCAGGCTGGTAGCTGCAAAGAAAATGCGATAAAGCCGTGGTCCAATGTGTTTTTCTGCCCAAGGGCGCAGGGCAGCACCTCCACTGTGAGCGAAAGCGAAACTTAATTGTAGTCCCAGCATGACAAAATGACTCTTAGTCGACCAAGCCGGAAGCATCATACGCAAATGAAGTAATTTAAAGAAAACTTAACTCAGTACCATCAATACCACAAAGTATTCAAAAGAGAACTTTAGTTTGGAAGTTGTGCTACTATCTTTTCCCTTGTAAAGCCTCCTTTTTTTAGTTGCAACAAATTATATCCAGCCGTAATGTTATGAATCGCGGGTTTGTTGCCAATGCTGCTCCTTTCAAAGTTTGTGGGTTTAGCCTTATGTCTGACCTTCCTTTTACTTTAGATCAGTTACGTATTCTCAAAGCGATCGCCGCAGAAGGGAGCTTCAAGCGTGCCGCTGATAGTCTATACGTCTCCCAACCTGCCGTAAGCTTGCAAGTGCAAAACCTAGAACGGCAACTCGATGTCCCGTTATTTGACCGTGGAGGACGCCGCGCACAATTAACCGAAGCCGGACATCTACTCTTAAGCTACGGTGAAAAAATCCTGAGTTTGTGTCAAGAAACCTGCCGCGCTATTGAGGATTTACAAAATCTCCAAGGCGGTACTTTGATTGTAGGCGCTTCTCAAACCACCGGCACTTATCTTTTGCCTAGAATGATCGGGATGTTCAGACAAAAATATCCAGATGTAGCGGTGCAATTGCACGTCCACTCTACCCGCCGGACTGCTTGGAGTGTAGCTAATGGACAGGTAGATCTGGCAATCATCGGCGGCGAGATTCCAGGTGAACTGGCAGAATCCTTGGAAATTATTCCTTACGCCGAGGATGAACTGGCGCTAATTATACCTGCATTCCATCCGTTTGCCAAACTCGAAACGATCCACAAAGACGACCTATATAAACTACAATTTATTGCCCTCGACTCCCAATCGACTATCCGCAAGGTAATTGACCAAGTGCTAATACGCTGTGACATAGATACACGGCGGTTGAAAGTTGAAATGGAATTGAATTCCATAGAAGCAATTAAAAATGCCGTGCAATCCGGTTTGGGGGCTGCCTTTGTCTCTACCTCGGCAATTGCTAAAGAGTTACAATGGAAGACGCTGCATTGTGCCACTATTGAAGGTGTCGTTGTTAAGCGGACGCTGTGGTTAATTTTCAATCCCAATCGGTACAGATCCAAGGCAGCAGAAGCTTTTAGTCGGGAGATTTTGCCCCAGTTTGCTGCCCCAGGATGGAATCAAGATGTGTTAAAGTCATCACATAGGAGCATGGCGATAAGTACATTGATTGCAGAAACGCCCGACTCTGATGAAGACTAAGATATTGTCATTGGTCATTTGTCAT
>CAZZXJ010000791.1:0-2902 GCA_964657905.1 uncultured Stigonema sp. | reverse complement strand
GCGACATCCGGATGCTCTTCTCCCAGCAGCCGTTGCCTGAGTTCTAATGCTTTTTTCAACAGTGGTTCCGCATCTTGGTACCTTCCTTGGTCTTTGTAGAGTTCTGCCAGGTTGTTGTAACTGGTGGCGACATCAGGATGCTCTTCTCCCAGCAACCGTTGGTAGAGTTCTAATGCTTTTTTAGACAGTGGTTCTGCATCTTGGTACCTTCCTTGGGAACGATAGAGTTCTACCAGGTTGTTGTAACTGGTGGCGACAGAGGGATGCTCTTCTCCCAGCAGCCGTTGCTTGAGTTCTAATGCTTTTTTAGACAGTGGTTCCGCATCTTGGTACCTTCCTTGGGAACGATAGAGTTCTGCCAGGTTGCTGTAACTGGTGGCGACAGAGGGATGCTCTTCTCCCAGCAACCGTTGGTAGAGTTCTAATGCTTTTTTAGACAATGGTTCCGCATCTTGGTACCTTCCTTGGGAATGGTAGAGTGCTGCCAGGTTGTTGTAACTTTCGACGACATCGGGATGCTCTTCTCCCAAGCGGGTTTGTACTACTGATACACATTGCTTACACCAGGGTTCTGCTAGAGCATACAAACCCTGTCCCTCATAAAATCTAAGTAACCCAACAAATACCCAAATTAAATTTTCATCACTGACTGCATCAATCAGATTTTGTGCCACCTCTGCTAAATGTGGGATAGCATCCTTGACTCTCGTAATCAACTCCACAGTTGGTGATTGTGGAATGTCCTGCGCCACTTTTACCAAAGCTTGGCAGAAGTTCTCTTTCTGTACGTTCGCATAAGCTAAGTTGTTTTGCTTGTTTTTGAGAAACTCTCGAATCAGTTGATGTAATTGATAAGTCTCTTCACCTACAAGCAAGTGCAAGTTTTCTAACTCTACTCTTCCATTTTCTAAGTCTTCTGGGTCAGATTGAAAAACAGCGTTTTCCACTAGCAACCAAGGGATAGGAGCCAAAGCAAATAAGCTTAGCAGACACCCTAGCTTTTGGGCTTCTTCACTTAATTCTTCCCAACTTAACTCAAAGGCAGCTTCAACTCCACGCTTAATATTTAACGCCCAGGTGCGATCATTACTATCACGTACCAAGGATTCATGACTTAACTTTTTTTCCTTTAACCTCCGCAGCATCTCAGAACAGGACAGTTTCCGCTTCTTAACATACCGTCCTACTAGATTCAGCGCTAGAGGCAAATAGCCCAGCCATTGACAAAGTTCTTTGGCATCTGCCAATTCCCGTTCAATTTTTTCAGCCCCAATCCACCCCTCAAGAAGTTCAATTGCTGCCGACTCACTTAACACATCTAGGGTAAATCTAGATAGCTCAGTTAGGTCATCTAACTGCAACCGAGTCGTAATTAGCACCTTAAAACGGGGTGATTGCGGTGGTAGGTATGGCTCTACCTTCTGGTAATCATTGACATCATCCAACACTACCAGCACATTTCCTTGATGCCAACGTGACCAGCAGTAGTCAACTCTGCTGGCTAAATCCCAATCCTCCGGTGGCTTTAGTCCCAGTCTTGCTTCGGCAAACTGTATTATCTGAATGCCAACATCCTCATCTCTAGCTCGTAACCAGCAAATGCCACCCGTGTAGGTGCTAACTAGCAAGTGAATTAGTGCATACTGGGTTGCTAACTCCGTTTTCCCAACTCCACCCATACCCTCAATGGCAGCGAGTACCACCTGAGTGTTATGTTGCAACATTTGGTGCAACCTCTCTAGTGCTTCGGTACGACCCACAAACTTAATCGTGCCACTGCGGGGAACATTTTGAGGAATTTCAGTAGGCTTGAAAGAATCAATCTGCTTGATAACAACTATTAAATTCAGGATTTGGGTAATATCCCCTGTAGTCAGATTGCCGCCTATCTGAACATTCTGGAGAATGCTCTGCAAAATTTCTTCCGGACTTAGGTGATCGCTCATGTCTCTAGCTTTCCTGAGTTAAGTTACCCAACTCAATGTTTGTCGCTTTCACCTGTTTAAGCATTTCCTGCTCAACTGAACCATCTCGCGTGGCTTTCTGACTTATATCTTTTGCTTTCAAATCACCACTTAATTCAATCCCACTTAGAACTACCTGACGTATCCTTTCATCCTGTGCTTGTAGTTGCTGGACTAATTCTTTAAGTTTGTTAGCAAATGCTTCATCAGCATCGATTTGAGTTTGCAGTTCATTTTGTAGGTTTGTCTTATTCGCTTGTGTGGGGTCATTTTCTGCTCGTTTCAACAACCCTTCTGTTCCCTCTGCTCTAAACTTTTCACGGATGGTGTTTATTAGAAGAGTAAACGTATCGGTCGCACCCTTACCTAACGCTTTTCCTCCTTCTTTGACTGCTTCAGAGAAAAATAACGAGACAATCACTGCTGCCGTTAGAGGTTCTACCATCAGCTTGCACTTAAATTTAGTAGCTACAAAATAGTATACAATCTCACTTGACAATTTTTCGGATTTTTCGGCTTATCTATTAATACGAGTCTTCAAGCTACAAACACAGCCGCGCTGCACTACATCCTAATTTTGTTGACTGCATGGCTCAAAGTATTAATTTCTCGTGCAGAGGAGTGACCGGAACGTTGCAGCAGATCCTCCATGCCTGTTCTGTCAGGTTAGAGTCTAAGACATGGCAAGACATGTGTCAATAAATTCAAAAAACCACCCTATTCTGACACGCTGGAGCGATGGTGGGGACTGTCAAGATAGGGTGTACTCTATGTTGACTGTTCAATCACGTGGCAAAAGGTGCGCTTTTATGCATAGTGTGCATTATTTTCCTTTTTCTGAAACTACAAGCAAGGGCGGCGCGAGAATCGGCTCAATCCCAAATAGACATCTCCGAAAAACACCAATACCTCGCTCTGCCTGGGTTTGAAGAGGCGAT
>CAZZXJ010000790.1:0-2904 GCA_964657905.1 uncultured Stigonema sp. | reverse complement strand
CCCAAACATCTCACCCTTGTACACTGTGAAGTCAATTCCTCGCACGGCGGCTAAGCGACCATAGTGTTTGTGCAAACCGCAAACTTGGATAGCTTTTTCAGTTGGGGTAGAGGTTGGGGGCAGGTTTGGGGTGGCAATTGTTACCTGGTAGTTCATTTGCTAGCCCCCTGCAACAAAATTTCTGCATCTGCTGGCATCCCAATTTTGGCACAGGGCAAATTTCCCCCCTCGTAGGGTTTATCAGGATTAAAGCAACCAGCTGGGTTCTCAACACTGATGCGAATACCAACCACTTGCTTGACTCGATCTTTCTGGAAGTAAATATTTTCTGGCGTAAACGAGGCTTGCGGATCGGTGGAAACTACCTTGCCAAGGAGGGGTTGTTTGGGAGCAGAATCGAGAAAGATTTTGGCTGTCTGTCCCAAGCGCACTTTCCCAATATCTCCTTCAGGAATAAAACCCCTGAGATAAATTGTATTGGGGTCAGCCACCGTCAGAATCTTAGTTTCACTGCTCACTATGGCGCCCGGTTCCACACTGCGGGCAGTCACTACCCCATCTAGGGGACTGACAACATTCAAATCTTTCTTTGAGTCTTCAATCTGGGTATCGATTTGCTGCTTAGATCCTAAAGCATCATTGACCTTCGCTTGGGCAGATTTCACTTTCGCCTGAGCCGATCTTAAGTGGGCATAACTCTGCTTTCGCTTTCTATACAAGGCTTCTAATTGGGCAGTGCGAATGCCGGGGTTGAAACTGGTAGTTTTTACTTGAGTCAGTCCCCCTTGGGCGGCGCTTAACTGCTGACTTGCAGCATTTACTGCCGCCACTCGTGCGTCTAGGGTCGCTACTGCTGTGTCAAAGGTGGTTTGTGCCTGATCGAATTGTTGTTGATTGATGGCTCCATCTCTAACCAGTTTGGCATAGCGATCGCGATTTATTTTCGCCAGCTTCACTTCTGCTGCCGACTGCTTTACTTGTGCCTGTGCCTGCACCAGTTGTGCCCTCGCGGCTGCTACGTTAGACTGTGCCTGGGCAATCCGACCCATTGTATCACCTTGCGACTGCTGTTGATTTAATTGTGCTTCGTGAATTTGGCTTTCGACTTGCTCAATTTCTCCTTGTGCTTCCTCTGCATCTGAAACTGCCTGTTGCTGATCAGATTGAGCAGACGCCTGCCGTGCTTGGGCCGAACGCAGTTGTTCTGACAACAGTTGATCGTTACTGTTATCCAGCTTGATTAACTTTTGCCCCTTCTTGACTGCTGCTCCTTCCCGCACGACAATTGACTCAATTCGTCCTGATCTCTTTACCCCAATATCGGTTTCGTAGCCCTCAATCCGTCCGCTCACGAACAGGACATTCCCTGCCCCTTGCGGTTGCAAACGCCATATTGTATAGCCAATGCCACACGCAGCCAGCACCGCCATCAACAGTAAAGGAATCGGTATCTTGCGACGCTGCTCCTTCCTAGGTAATGCGGTGGCATTGGGAATACTTTCTTTTGGTACAGTCTGAGTCATGATCGTACCCTCGGTGACTACGGATAATAAAAAGGTTGACATAATCATACTAGACAGTCTAGTATGATGGTACTGATACCAAAGAAAATTAATATTTAACCTATGCCCAAAGCCTCTGCTGACTTTGAAACGCCTTCAATTGCTTTCAACCAGAAGCAGGAGCAGATCTTGCAAGGAGCCATGCGGGTATTCTTGAAAGAGGGTTATGCGGGAACAAGTATGGATCGAGTTAGTGCGGAGGCGGGAGTTTCTAAGCAAACGATCTACAGTTACTTTGGGGATAAAAAGGGACTGTTTCAAGCGTTGATGGAATGGGTGACGATCGCTAGTTTCTGTAGCTTTTTTGTGATAGAAGAATTACAAGGCGAACCAGCGGTATTACTGCGTCAGCTTGCCGAAACCTATTTCACGAAGGTTGCAGATAATCCCGACTATCTGGCATTGTTCCGAGTGATTGTTGCGGAGTCAGAACGCTTTCCGGAATTGGCAAAACTTTATACTCATACTGTGATTCAGCGCGGTAGACAATTGCTGAGCCAGTATTTTGCTTGTCATTCTGAATTGGGCATTACTGATCCAGAAGCTATGGCACAGATTTTTTTTGGTTCCCTTGTGTCGTATGTGATGGTGCAGCAAATGCTGTATGGTAACGAAATGATGCCGTTAGGACGCGATCGCTTAGTTGATAGTTTGATTAGTTTGGTGTTGTCGAAGCGTGAGTGTATGAAAAGCAAATGAGACGATGGCGATCGCATCCTCAATTGTCAGTCAACCGCTCAAACTCCATAAAGTTATATGCGATCTGCGCCGGGTTGACCACGTTACTGTCCACAGGCATCGGTGCAGACTTGTCGCATGCTAGGTTTTGACCTGAGTGGAGTGTCTAGGAGCGCCATGACTGCGCCAATTAAATTTAGACTGTGGCAAGTTTCGAGTAATATCAAGTTCGGTTGAGCACTTATAATAAAGTTCGTAGTTGCGCTTTAGCGCTCAAGACTGTTTTGAGCGCTAAGGCGCAACTACGAGCCTATGTTTTATTTATAAGTAATTAAGCGAACGTGATATAACAAGCCTCTGCACTGCGTCTTAATGTTTCAATTGAAACACCTTTAATTTTTGCAGCTTCACCTATTTGCACTAAATCTTCTAATCTCAACATCGTTCACTTTCTGACCCGCTATGTTGAGATTTAACGAGATTTGACCGCAACTGTCAACACGCTTGAATTTAATGAATCTGCGTACCTTCAAGTCGGAGAGAGTCAAAATTCTGACATCTTGCACCTCCCTTGTGTTCGTGCTGGTGGGCAGTGCCCACCCTACGTAAGCATAAGCTTTTTAGGCTTTGATTTTAGCAACAAGACAGTGGTGCAAGATCTGAG
>CAZZXJ010000789.1:0-2905 GCA_964657905.1 uncultured Stigonema sp. | reverse complement strand
CGGGGGCTTTAGACCATTATTCATCCACCAGTCGCTACTGAGTCATTCTGACTCCTAGCTCCTGACGGATGTATTCTTCTTTGGTAATAGGTAATGGGGAATGGGGAATGGGCTTTTCTCCTTTTTCCCTACCATTATCGATTTTCCCATAAATCAGTTACCGCGTACCCCAACTCTGCTAGCATTTGCCGTAACAGAGGTAGGCTGAGTCCGATAACGTTACTATGGCAACCTTCTATTTTTTCCACGAATAAACCCCCACGACCTTCAAGCGCAAAGCAACCAGCACATGTCAGAGGCTCGCCTGTAGCGACATAGGCGTTAATGGCGCGATCGCTCATTTGCGCAAAGTAAACTCTGGTGACCTGAGACTTTACCAAAGTTCGGTTTTGGCAAAGGTCAATCAAGGCATGACCTGTGTAAAGATCGCCAAAGTTTCCCTGCATTTTTTGCCAGCGTTGGTGTGCTTCCTTGGGAGAAGCAGGTTTGCCATAAATCTCACTGTTTATAGCCAAAACTGAATCACAACCCATGATCAAAGCAGATTCAAACTGAGGGGCTACAGTTTCTGCCTTATGCTGTGCTAGAGTTAACACCAGTTGTGCTGGATCACTTAGTTGGACGAGCGACTCATTAAAGTCACTAGGGCAAACTATCGGTTCAATTCCTGCTGATTTTAGTAGGCGGCGTCGCGCCGAGGAAGCAGAAGCAAGTACAAAGGGTGGAATGCCCATACTTAGAGATCTTGGTTGTTGATTGTTGATTGTTGATTGCTTTAACAATTAACAACTTAATTAATACACAGCAAAAGAACTCACCGATTCTTTCATCATCTGTTTAACTTTGGGCCAACGTCGTTCGGGAATGGAGGCGTTGAAAGTAAAAAGCTTACCACGACTCGTCGCGACGCTGGCAAGATTGTGGCGCTGTTGATTGTTGGACAGTTTGATGGCATACTCCAGAATATAGTATATTTTACCGTTAGCTTCCCGCTCTTCGGCATTGACTAACTCAGCTTTACGACCTGAACCCTCAGGAGCTAAAGCGACCTTCCCCAGTTTATATCCTACTTCTCCTGGTGTTCCTATCTGTGCCAAAGTCTTCCCTTGTGGAACGGGACTAAAGATAACAGAGATATTTTCAGTTGTCTCAATCAAATCGTGGAACACTACATCGGGACCATTAGCAACTTTCACTTGCACCCAGCCGTTAGGATATAAGAACTGATAGCCATCAGTACTATCTACATAGCTGTTGAGTCCAGCCGCAGCTGCTACAGCAGAATTATTTAGACTGAAGCTAAACACCAATACTAAAATCAATACAACTCTTTTCCACATTTCTCAAATTTCCTTTAGGCTGGAAACAACTCATAGTCGTTATAATTTCTCGTTTTCATTCTCCCATTTAAGAGGGACAAAAGAAGAGTTAGTCAATAGTCCAAAGTCCAAAGTCATTGAGCCAAGGGTTTTTGACTATTGAGTAAATATATGCATAAAACTTACGAACTACGCTGGTTTTACCCTGGTAGCATACCTGAAGACATTCAAAATTGGTTTGAGCAACATTGTCTCATTCACCCACAGCAGCCACCAGAAGAACGCTCAGATTTTTACCTCTACTCACCAGAGTGTCAGTTCTTGGGAATCAAATTGCGGGAAGGTCGGTTGGACGTCAAATGGCGCACTATGAATTTAGGTGTAGTGAGTTTTGGCGAATTTGTAGAGGGTAAGGTGGAGAAATGGGGTAAGTGGCTGTGTTGTGACCCGACACAAGAAAGTTTTCAGCCAAGCCAAGTTTTAGCCAACCCTTTGTGGGTAAGTGTCCAGAAAGTTCGTTATTCACAAATTTACCAAGTCACTCCTGAGTTCTCACTAAAACCTGTTTCTACCAGTGAAGATATTGACAACGGCTGCGGTGTAGAACTAACTCATCTAGTGATTCAGAATAATGCTTGGTGGAGTCTGGCGTTTGAAGCCTTTGGTGAGGATGCCCATCTAATGAACAATCTGCATGTGACAGCCAGTTGGGTCTTTAATACCTATGGCTCAGCAAAATTACTTGCTGCCGATTCTTTCGCTTATCCCAGTTGGCTAGCACTTGTTTGTCGTCATCAAGTATAAATAATTCACACTATGTCCACTGCAAGTGGAACGTAGATTAATCCCCAGCTTACTGCGTTGAAGACTGGGGAATTATGGCGATGAGCGTTAAAACTATTGTTGCTGATGGTGTTGTTGCCTTGAGGCACGCAACTGCTGACGTTGTTGCTGTTGTGCAGGAGTCAGCAGTGCTTCTATCTGGCTTTCAGCAACCTGCCTAATTTTTTTGATTTGCGCTTTTTGGTCGGCACTCAGATTGAGTTTTGATCTAGTGTGTTGTTGTCTAGCCTGTTGTTTTTGCGCCTGCTGATCTGGGGTGAGAATCGCATTAATTTGTTTCTGAGTAGACTCGTGAATTTGTTTGATTTGTGCCTTTTGAGCATCAGTCAAATTTAATTTATTTTGCCATCCCCCTGTGTGTTGATGAGATGGAGCTGCAATGGCAGCATCGGTAAAGGAAAAGATTACTGGGGAGGTGGCAAGCATTAACATGATTGCTCCGGGCATCAAAAGCAAAGTTTTAATTTTCATCGGTAAATTGGAAATTTTTTCTTAGGTTTAAGTGCGCACCAACAACGTATCTGCTGGTTGTATTAATTTAGACTGCGCAAGCATGAGAATGGTTCACTGAAAAATCGGATTTTCGTAAAATAAATTGTATCTTGCAATACAATTTTCCTTGATTTCATTAATGAACCAAAAAAGCTATGACGAATCCTGCTGATACCCGAAGATTTCCCAGCTAGGGAAATATAGCGGTTCTTAATTGCTTGCACTACACCTGTGAGCGGTACTCAGGAGTC
>CAZZXJ010000788.1:0-2906 GCA_964657905.1 uncultured Stigonema sp. | reverse complement strand
AAATTATCTGCAAAAATTTTAGTTATTTCTCTGGTATTAAACTGGGGAATACCTAGTATGCATATGGTGGGCAATGCCCACCCTACATGTATTTCAAAAATTAAATAAGAATCCTAGATTAAGCTTCTAAGGCTTTATCCCATTCTAACTGATGAGCTAAACCATACTTAACAAAATCTTCTACATTAGCTTTATCACTTTTACCAAAAACACCTAAGCTGTAAGGATTATCTTGCATCCGTTGTGTGACTAGCTCTTTTTCAAATCGTATTGATTCCTCTCTCGGCTTATCCGGTTTAAAAAAGTCTACAACCAGGACAGTTCTGTCATAATTGGTATAATTATGCGGACAGTGTGGATAGCTGTGATCTAAAATCATAATTTTTCCTTCATGCCAATAAAGCTGCTCGTGGCATATTTTCATCGCCACATCGCCCTCTGGCACGAGCAATCCTAAATAGCCACGATTTATATGAGGATTATAGTTCACATGTAGCTTTATATCCAAGCCGGGATGAAATGTACCAAAATACACATTCCTGATGATCTGGTCATCGATCAAGTTCACCTCTTCTATTACTTTAGCCAAATTTGGGAAATATTTCTCTCTTAATGCAAGTGCTTTTTCTGATGCATCATTTGTCTCATAATCAGGATATTGTATTTGATGCAATTGAACGTATTCCTCAATAAAGATACCTTGAAATAAAATACCAAAAGCACTGTATTTCGCATTACCCTTGGTTTTAATCGTTTTGCTTTTAGGTCCTAAAACATCATAAGTGAAAGTTAACTCCTGATCCGATGCGTGTTTAATAAAGTCTGTAAACTCATCTCTAATCACTATCCAGTTATCTTGAAAGCTTTCGAGAAAAGGAAATTGCTTTGGGTCCATATGATACTCATTAAAACTTTCCATTATCTTTTCTCCTAATGATGAATGAGTAAAAAACGTTACATTGTAATGCGATTTTGCCTCTGTCCCGGTACGATGTTGGAATTCCTGACAAAACCAAAATATTCATCCATAACTAGTTAAAAAACGGCGTTGCTGATTTCAGGTATGAAATCTGTGTCTTCGGCGGTCTAAACGTTGGTAGAGACGCGATTAATCGCGTCTCTACATATACAATCGCGTCTCTACATATACAATGGTTGAATAGAATAATATCATCTGTGTTAATATTGTTAAACTTTTGAGTTATGTACTCATTTTAGTGTAAGGTTACTGTGTCTAAAGCTCCCGTATTAGATCAAATTATCAAAAATGTACGGGTAGTTCGTCCCCATCATGATACTGTCGAACTACTTGATTTAGGAATTAAGGACGGAAAATTTGCTCAGATTGCTCCTAATATTAACCAAGACTTGGGCAAAGAGGTATTGGATGGGAAAAACCTGCTGGGCTTTCCTGGGGTCGTAGATGCCCATATGCATATTGGGATCTATCAACGCCTCGACCTAGATGCTGTGACTGAAACCAAAGCTGCCGCAATGGGAGGAGTAACAACTACTCTCAATTACATCCGTACAGGACAATATTATCTAAACAAAGGCGGTTCCTACCGGGATTTTTTTCCAGAAGTATTGGCGTTATCCGCAGGTAATTTTTTCGTAGATTATAAGTATCACGTTGCACCTATAGCTAGCCAGCATATCGACGAAATACCTCTGCTGTTTGAAGAACATGGTGTATCTTCGTTTAAAATCTTCATGTTTTATGGCGGCTATGGGTTGCATGGTTTGTCAGACCAGCAAAACCTCTTCCTGATGATTAATAAAGAGGAACGGTACGATTTCGCCCATTTTGAATTTATTATGCGCCGTCTAAGTTGCTTGATGGAAGATTATCCAGAAGCAAAAGAAACTATTAGCTTAAGTTTGCACTGCGAAGTTGCAGAAATTCTCAACGCATATACCAAAATAGTTGAAAAGGACTCCAACCTGAGTGGACTGCATGCTTACAATGCAGCGCGTCCTCCTCATTCTGAAGGATTAGCAATTTGCATTGCTTCCTACTTAGCACATGAGACTCATTGTGCAAATATCAATTTGTTGCATCTGAGTTCGCGTAAGGCAATGGAAGCAGCTTTGACTATGCAAACTGCTTTTCCCCAGATCAATTTTCGACGAGAAGTTACCGTCGGACATTTGCTATTAGATATTGATACCCCTGCTGCTACTTGGGCAAAAGTAAACCCCCCTATTCGTTCCCGTGCCGATGTGGAATACTTATGGCAAGCAGTACTCAACCATCAGGTAGATTGGATCGTGAGTGACCATGCTTGCTGTTCTGCCGAACAAAAAAGAAGTGCTCAAGATCCAAGTAATATTTGGTTGGCAAAGTCTGGTTTTGGTGGTACAGAATATTTACTTTCTGGTGTGTTTAGTGAAGGTAGTAAGCGGGGAATGTCGTACAACCACATGGCAAAGTTACTCTCTTGGAATCCATCGCGGCGCTTTGGTTTGTTACAAAAAGGGGATATTGCCATTGGCTACGATGCTGATTTAGTACTGGTAGACCCAAATGAAACTTTTGTAGTACGTGCTGCGGAATCGGAGTCACAACAAGGTTACACACCCTTTGAAGGCATGGAGTTAACGGGACGGGTGAAAAGTACCTTTTTACGTGGAAATCTGATCTACAACAACGGACAAGTTCTAGGTTCGCCCACTGGACGTTACGTGAAAAAATGAGCGACTGTCTGTCTTATTGGTTCATGCCATTCCAATAGACATCTCCGAAAATTAATTATGCGTTACCTGAAACCCTTGCCAGAGACGCGATTAATCGCGTCTCTACAGGAATTATCGGTATGTAGATGATCTTATCCGAACCGTATTGCATGCTATTCCACAAAGACTGACTAATATCATGTCCGCTTAATTACTTATTAAATAAAAAA
>CAZZXJ010000787.1:0-2911 GCA_964657905.1 uncultured Stigonema sp. | reverse complement strand
TAAAGGAAGGAGAAGATTATTACTGGATTTGGATCGGCTCCCATGATGAGTACGATGAATTGATTAAGTGATCGTCAAAACTCCACTGCAAAAAATTAGGCAAGCATGAGAAGCGCTTGGTGATATCTCCCTGACGCCAATTAAAGAATATCTTGGCGAGAGATTACAGTTAGGACGAAATTCGTTCACTACGGGGAAAGTGACGGCGAGAGAGTCGCAAGTGAAACAATTTGAACTGGCACATACCCTGCTGTACTTCTAGTCAAGGTGATGGTTACATATATTTAACAGGCGCTACGCTTAGAGAAGCTGATTCTCACAATCAGCGCTCTGGGCGATCAAAGAAGTGCATGTTTCAACAGAATACATACCCTACAGAGCCAAGAGCCTTATATATTCTGACTCCTGACTCCCGTACAGACGTTCCGACGGAACGTCTCTTCCTGACTCCTGACTCCTAGCTCCCCTAGCAGTAAAAGAGTACAAACGCTCTCGGCACATCAGCTGACTACTATGGTTTCAATTGCCCGTAAAAACCTGCTTGAAGACATTCCTCGCTTCCTTGTAGCGCAGATGGGGATTATGTTTGCCGTTAGCCTGGTGACAATTGAGACGGGTATATTCAGTGGCTTTACTCGCTCCTCTGCTGTGTTAATTAACAATTCCACAGCCGACATTTGGGTGGCATCAAATAGCATGGTGTACATTGACCTGACGCTTCCACTTCCTTTGACGCATGTCAGTATAGCTCAACAGGTGCCTGGCGTGGAGCGAGCAGAAGCGCTAATTGTCAGCACAGGTGTGTGGCGTCACCCAGTCGGCGAGATTGCTCCAGTCAGAGTCGTCGGATTCGACCCACGGGGGCAATTGTTTACACCGAAAAATATTGTACAAGGAAGTGTGAGTGGCTTAAAAGCCCCTTACTCTGTGATAGTGGATACAACTAATGCGAATTCTCTCAAAGTCCGACATTTAGGTGAGACAGCTGAAGTTAATACTTTACCAGTACGGTTGGTTGGTTTGACGCAAGGAAACCGCTCAATTGCCTCTAATCCTTACATGTTCACCTCCTTAGAGAGTGCCAACGCTTACTCAAGTTCCGGTAAGACTTCTACTTTGTCCTGCAAAATGCAATCGGGCTCAGCGAATTTCCAGTGTACCAACACTTATATACAGTCCGCTCAGACTTCTACTCCTGCGCCAAGACCATTAGCCTCATCAGACCCGATCACCTATATATTAATTAGATCCAAGCCAGGTCAGGATCTACAGGCACTCAAGCAAAAGTTAAACGTTGCCTTACCAAATACCCGTGCCTATACTCTTAGAGAAATGAGCAAAAAGACTCAAACTTACTGGCAACAGCGAACTGGAATTGGCTATCTTCTGGGTCTGGGTGCAACGGTGGGTATGATTGTTGGGGCGATTATTGTTGGTCAGATCCTTTACTCTTCTGTGTCAGATCATCTCAAGGAGTTTGGAACACTCAAGGCAATGGGCGCGTCTGATTGGATTATATACGGTGTGATTGTCGAGCAGGCTCTGTGGATGGTAGTTCTAGGCTATGTTCCTGGTACAATCCTTTGTCTAGGAGTTGCAGCTTGGACATTAGCAAGTCAGGGAATCCTGATTTTAATCACACCAACAACTGCGCTGGCAGTTTTTGGTGTCACAGTTATCATGTGCGTCGGCTCAGCTATGTTTGCGATTCAAAAGGTCACTCGCGTTGATCCAGCTATTGTCTTCAAGGCATAATTTAAACATTTGCCGAAAAATTAGCGGATTATTTGTCATCGATTTGAGATCACAAAGGCATAAAAAAATAGGAATTAAGTCACGGGTAAAATTGTGAACAAAGTCTGATGTGCATTTTAGACGTGATTTTCTATCATCAGAATCACATCTGTAAAAAAAACACTACACATCCCCATGATGATATATATCAATAAGTACAAATACAAGTGGACTATGCCGAATGCTAGACACATTTAAATATTAAGCTATGTATAATATATAAAAGTTGCATTTCTATAAAATTTCTATTATATCCTGGCATCTACAGATTTTTGGACTTTTAAACATTACTTGCTAAGAAACTTAACAAATGAGTCCTATTCAAATTAACTCTACTGTATCTAACAACACCCGAAACGAGGTAGTTTCTACCTCCCGAGGTATAAAGGGTGCTGCAACAAAAGCCATCGTTGTCAAAGGGGTAGAGATGGCGTTTCAGTCTGGGAGGCAGTCCTATCAAGTTCTTAAAGGAGTTGACTGGGAAATCCCAACAGGCAATATTCAACTGTTAATGGGACCATCAGGCTCGGGGAAAACTACCCTACTGTCAATTTTAGCTGGACTGCTGACGCCCACTGCTGGCGATGTCTACCTGCTTGGACAAGAAATTACAAGCATGTCTCGCCCAAAGCTAGCACAATTCCGACTGCAAAACATCGGCTTTATTTTTCAGGGGTTCAACCTGTTTCCGGCGTTGACAGCATCTGAGAATATTGAAGTCGTGTTCAATATCAAAGGCATTGGCAAACGAGATGCCCGACAGGGGGCGCAAGTGCTGCTTGAACAAGTTGGGTTAGGGGATAAAGCCAATCACAAGCCGAGTGATTTATCCGGGGGACAGAAACAGAGGGTAGCGATCGCCCGTGCTTTAGCAGGCAGTCCCCCGCTAATTATGGCAGATGAGCCAACAGGTGCCTTAGACTCCCAAAGTGGGCATACCGTGACCGATTTACTGCGCAAACTGGCGAAGGAACAAGGCTCTACAGTCCTGATTGTCACACACGACCCTCGGGTTATAGATGTAGCCGACCGAGTCGCTTACATGGAAGATGGAGTTCTCAAGCAAAATTGTTAGTTGGTAGTTCTGTATTTTACTCATGACAAATGACCAATGACC
>CAZZXJ010000786.1:0-2917 GCA_964657905.1 uncultured Stigonema sp. | reverse complement strand
TTACGAATTGACCTCCTTGGGGATAAAGCAGATTCCAATCAACTGGGTATCCTAAGGTGTATATTTTACCTAGAGATCCCAGCATCATGGCTCGTTCTGGTTCTTTGCGTCGCAACGAAGGAAGTACAGTTGCCATTTGGTTGCTTGGTGCAAAGCACTCAGAAATGTAATTTGCTAGGACTGGATGAGCGCCGATTTCGAGGAATAGATCATACCCAAGCTGCTTCAGTCCCTCCACAGCTTCAGCAAACAGAACCGGATCTCTCATGTTTTGTCCCCAGTAGTCAGCATCCACTTCAGTTCCTGAGACTTGCTGACCTGTGACGGTGGAGAACAAAGGAATAGTTGCTCTTTGCGGATTAATTCCTTGGAGCGATTCTGCTAATTCTGCCTTTAAAGGTTCCATCAAGATACTGTGATATGGAACTTCTACCCTTAAGAACCGACAGAAAATCTCCTTTTGCTCTAAGAATGAGGCAATTTCTGACAAAGCTTGGGCATCTCCGGATAGGGTCAGACCTGTGGGGCTGTTGATTGCTGCAAGCGAAACCCGCTCTTCGTATCCTACTAGAACGCCTTGAGCTTCTTCTGGCTTCAGCGCGATCGCTAACATCTTCCCACGCCCTGCGGTGGTTGCTTGCAAGCGGCTGCGATGGAAGATGACCTTGACGGCATCTTCCAAGGTGATAACCCTAGCCACATGAGCTGCTGCCACTTCGCCCACACTGTGACCGACAATAGCAGAGGGAATAATACCCCAACTGCGCCATAAAGCACACAGCGCCACTTGCACCGCAAAGATGCAACATTGAGCCAAAAGGGTTTCATTGATCCGAGAATTCTCCTCACTCGCTGTCAGTTCATCCCACAACGACCAATCTGCATATTCTCGCAGCAGTTCATCACACCGTTTTATGCTCTCCCGGAATACTGGTTCTGACTGTAATAGCTGACGCCCCATTGCCCACCATTGCTGTCCCATTCCGGAGAAAACAAAAGCCACTTTCGGTGCTGTGTCTGGAACTAGACGACCCGAGGACATACCCAAACGGGTTTCTCCCGCTAAAAATGCCGACAAGTTTTCTGTCATCCCATCCAGAGAATCAGCTACTAGCGCTAACCGATGGTCATGATGACTTCGGCGCAGACTCGCACTGTAGCAAATGTCTGATAATGAAACCCTAGCTCCCTGAGATGCACTGAAAAAGTCATGAGTGACTTTTGCTACCGATTGCAGTGCATCTGGACTCTTGGCAGACAGGGGCAATAGCAGCGCTCGTCCATCTGATGGCGTTTGGTCTTGTGGCTTGCTATCCTGATGCTCCGAATGTCCAGACGCACCATGTTTAGTCTCTACATCCGAGAGCACGACGTGGGCGTTAGTCCCACCAAACCCAAAGGAATTCACACCTGCTATTCTCGGTTCCTGACCGTTACCAGACCACAATTCTAGCGTTTGCGCCACTCTCAAGCGCAGTATTGGGAAAGGAATTTGAGGATTTGGGGTCACATAATGCAGATTCGGCGGAATTTGACGATGCTTCAACACCAGAGCCGTCTTGATTAAACCCGCAATCCCTGATGCTGATTCCAAATGTCCAATATTGGATTTGACTGAGCCAATCACGCAGTCGCTACCTTGTTGACGACCCCTACCTACTACATTTCCAATGGCAATGGCTTCAATGGGATCTCCTACAACCGTTCCTGTGCCATGTGCCTCGATATACTGTACAAGCTCTGGTAATACCCCTGCTTGTCTATAAGCCTCCCTTAGGATTGCTTCTTGTGCTTGCCCTGAAGGAACCGTAATGCCATTGGTGTGACCATCCGAGTTCATAGCACTGCCTCGGATCACTGCATAAATCGGATCTCCCTCTGCTAGAGCGACAGATAAAGGCTTTAAGACTACAATGCCTGCACCTTCAGAGCGAACGTAACCGTTTGCTCGCGCATCAAAGCTCTTGCATCGACCATCCGGAGAGAGCATGGATGCCTTAGAAAATCCTATGGTTGGTTCTGGCTTGAGCATGGCATTCACCCCTCCTGCTAAAGCCATTGTGGATTCTCCATTCCAAATACTTTGAATTGCAAGGTGAACTGCAACGAGCGAACTGGAACAGGCTGTGTCAACGGATAGAGAAGGTCCTGTGAAGTTGAATGCGTAGGAGATGCGGTTAGCTGCTATGCACTTCACCCCACCCAAATTCGTGTAAGCGTTCACCGAATTGCGATCGCTCACACTTGTCTGGAGATCAAAATAATCGTTAAACGATATGCCGATAAATACTCCTGTCTTTGTACCAGCTAAACGTTCTAGTACCTGTCCCCCATCATCCAGCGCTTCATACGCCACTTCTAGCAGTATCCTTTGCTGAGGGTCTACACGCTCTGCTTCTCGTGGCGAAATTCCAAAAAAATCGGCATCAAACTCGTCTATTTTCTCTATGAATCCACCGTAGCGAGTACATATTTTCCCTGGTTTTTCCCGCTCCGGGTCGTAGAAAGCACGCAAGTTCCAGCGATCTATTGGCACTTCAGTGATGGCATCGGTTCCATCTATAAGCACTTTCCAGAACGCTTCTGGGCTATCAGCACCGCCAGGAAAACGGCAACCCATGCCAATGATGGCGATTGGTTCTTTTTCAAAGGTCTGTGGTTTATCGTGGTTGAGATTTGTACTCATGAAGAACCCTTTAGAAATTTACCAATAGGAACCAGCTTGAAGTATTTATTAGCTGTTGCGTCTCGTGAAAAAGACAATTTCAGGAGGAAATACCGAGAATTTATCCTTCAAGCTCAACACAAGCATCTTGCTCAAAAACTTTACTTGTTGAAGAATCACCAACCTTCTTCAATTCCCCCAAAATCTGGTCAGGTATTGAAGCAGGTAGGCTACAATAAACTACCCCTTTCT
>CAZZXJ010000785.1:0-2925 GCA_964657905.1 uncultured Stigonema sp. | reverse complement strand
ATGACTAATGACTAATGACTTTTGCAACAGTTTGCACATCTTTGTCACCTCTGCCAGAGCAGTTGAGCACAATCCGAGGACTGCCATCTAGCTGTGGACAGAGCATTTCTAGATAGGCGATCGCATGAGCGGTTTCTAGCGCTGGAATAATGCCTTCTAGTTGGGCGAGGCGCTGCAATGCTTCTATTGCCTCTTTATCAGTGACACTGTAGTATTCAGCGCGACCTATATCCTTGAGATAGCTATGCTCAGGACCAACCCCAGGATAGTCCAGACCAGCACTAATCGAATGTGCTTCTACTACCTGACCATCATCATCTTGTAATAAGTAGCTCATAGCACCGTGCAACACCCCGATTCGCCCTCGTGTCAAAGTTGCTGCATGCTTGTCTGTGTTAACACCTTCACCCGCCGCTTCAACTCCAATCAGGCGCACAGATGCTTCATTCACAAACTCATGAAACAGTCCCATGGCATTGGAACCACCACCAACACAAGCCAAGAGAATATCTGGTAGTCCTCCCCATTTCTCCAAGCTCTGAGCGCGAGTTTCTTCACCAATCACTGCCTGGAAGTCACGTACCAGCATGGGGTAGGGATGGGGACCTGCTACAGAACCTAGGATATAGTGGGTTGTTTCGACGTTCGTCACCCAATCCCGAATTGCCTCGGAAGTTGCATCCTTGAGCGTTCCAGTACCTGCCTCCACTGGACGCACCTCTGCCCCCATCAGCCGCATCCGAAATACATTCAGGGATTGCCGCTCCATATCGTGGACGCCCATGTAAATCACGCACTTTAAACCAAAACGAGCGCAAACAGTGGCAGTTGCTACTCCATGCTGACCTGCTCCTGTTTCAGCAATAATGCGCTGCTTACCCATGCGCTTAGCTAGCAATACCTGAGCTAAAGCGTTGTTGATTTTGTGAGCGCCCGTATGATTTAAATCTTCACGTTTTAAATAAATTTGCGGTCCAGTGCCATCAGGTTTTGCGTAGTGTGCCGTCAGCCGTTCAGCGAAATACAAAGGGGTGGGTCTTCCCACGTAGTCCCGTAGTAGATCTTGTAGTTCAGCTTGGAAGCTTGACTCGTCGCGATATTGGTAAAATGCTGTTTCGAGTTCACTTAATGCAGGCATTAAGGTTTCAGGAACGTACTTACCGCCAAACCGTCCAAATCTCCCTAACGAATCAGGGTGCTGAGCGACAGACGCAATTTGAGTATTAATATCTGGAGTGCTTACCACTGGTTAAAATCCTTTGACCTTTCAATAACTTTTTTACTTCCGTTTCCAGGCAGAGCCTGGGAATATGCGCTATCAGGAGGCTCACCTCCATTAGAGAGACTGTGTGTGTCTAAATGATGTTTCCTGGCAGAGCCAGGGAACGAGATAAGAGCCATTAATGAGCAAGTTTTAATTCTCAATTGATTGGCGCTGCTTGCGCCTTTGCATTCAGCCCAGAGGCTATATACGTTTGATTGAAGCAACCAAAATACTCTACTGTGAACTTGGAATCTTGTTCAGAGTACCAGAAGGCTCATACGCCAGAGGAATTTGGGTTGGTTCAATGTCTGCATCACCTAATAAAACATCAATCTAGTTATGTTCAAATCCTTATGCTATAATTATACAGTTTTCATCTACAGAAGTAAATACTTCTAGAGTAGGACGAAATTGAATTAGGACTTACGCATTGACAGAAATAGTATTGTATGCAGTGGGATGAGTCAGGCAATGAGCGCTTTCTTTCTTTTGGGTAAACCATAATTTGATCGTAGGGGCGCGGTCTCCGCGCCCTTACCATGTGGTCAATTCTACGAGATGAAACGACCGAATTCCGTCATACACATGATGCTCAATTTGTATAGTGCGTAAGTCCTATGAATAACTAAACTGAACCTACTTTTTGCAGAGCCGCAGGCGTGATGGCTGCTTTTAGTTCTTGGCAAAGTTTTTCAACGGCTTGCAGTCCTTCAACTGGACTACCAGTTGCTAAACGTTGAACAAAGGCACTGCCGACAATCACAGCATCTGCACCCCAATCCATGACTTGATGTGCCTGTTCTGGTCCAGAAATGCCAAAGCCAACGCCAATGGGTTTATCAGTTATGGTTCGCATTTCCACCAGCAAATTCTTTACCCGATCTTGGATCTGAGTACGCACACCTGTAACGCCTGTAACACTCACAAGATAGATAAATCCTTGAGAATACTTGGCGATTGCCTCAATGCGCTCTTTAGAACTGGTGGGAGCCACAAGCAAAGTTAGCTCTATGCCAAAATCGGTAGCTGTCTTGATTAATTCTTCTGCCTCTTCTAACGGTAGATCGGGCACAACTAACCCTCGCACTCCAATTTTAGCAATTTGCGCTAAAAACGACTTAATGCCCCGGTTTAAAATTGGATTGTAGTAAGTAAATAAAATTATCGGGGAAAGCAGGCTAGGACTGACAGTTTCAACTATCTCCAACACCTGCTCTAATTTGGTTCCTTTTTGTAGGGCACGAGTTGCTGCTGCTTGAATCACAGGACCATCGGCCAACGGATCGGAGTAGGGAACACCCAACTCAATGAAGTCAGCACCATTGCGGTCTAAAATGCGTAAAGCCTCTGTCGTGATTTCTAAGTTAGGGTCTCCGGCTTTGATAAAGGGAATCAGCGCACACTGGTTACGATCTCGTAATGATTGAAAGCGATGGGAAATAGAAGTCATTTTTGTTAGTTGTTAGTTGTTAGTTGTTGGTTGTTGGTTGTTAATGAGCTAGCGAGCAGAATATTCCGAGGGTCTCCCTGCGAATATTCTGCGGTGTTCAATGTACGGGTTTCACAAGCTACAGGCGAATAGTTTTAGCGATCTCGCTTGGAACGAGCGTCACCCGAAGAGTTGTTAGTTAATATCTTCTCACTATTAACCACTAACTATT
>CAZZXJ010000784.1:0-2926 GCA_964657905.1 uncultured Stigonema sp. | reverse complement strand
GGAGTCCCTGTAACCGTAGAGACAAAGGATACATCGGGCGATCGCCTATTCCCCGATTTCAGGGTAAAGGCGATCGCCTTTGCAGTCACTCCCGGTAACCATTATTTCATCAGGTCATCCGTCACAGGTTCACCAGGATAGAAGTGATCGCTCAGAATTTCCTCTAATGTGTACAAACATTCATTTGGAAACGTTGAGAGTGGCAAGTTTGTTTCTCCTGATGCTAAATCCCTCCCGTTTGTATAGGCGTTCTGTAGTGCTTCTTCAAGATAAGGCTTTAGACTAGGGTTTTCGCTCAACAACGTTCGGGTTTCCCGCCGTTGCACTCGAATCGTTGCCAACCAACTCCGACTGCGTTGCTCTGGTTGATATTCCCACTTCAACAAGTGTCCAATTAAAATACTGAGGCGATTTCTCAATTCTTTACGTTCCTTTCTTCCCAAGGATTCGATTTCCTCAATTAAATTGGGCAAGTCAAGCTGGTTCCATTGACAATGACGCAGAAAGTTAGCCTGTTCTTGAGTCCAAGCCCAGAAGTCAGTTTCATAGAGACAATGCATTCCTCTTCTCGCTGTCCGCCCTGTTTGTGGTGTCTGCATAGTGGGGTCAAAACCTGGCTATCTTTTCCCAATTTAGCGTGTGAGTCAACCTATGATTCTAATGCGATACTAGCCCTAAAAGGAAAAGATGCTTCAATCCCGATTACTAGCATTGTGTTAGGATCGGAAAACTTAGGCAAAATCAAAATTCCAACTATGCTCATGGGGGGTAGTAATGATTTCGTTGCCTCCGTTGTCCAAGAACAGATTCATCCATTCATTTGGCTCACCACACCCGAAAAATATTTAGCGCTGAGTATTCCTAGCGGTCATAGCTATGCAGATGCAACAAGTGGCGAGGCTACCAAGCCTGCACCAAAGCGAAGACAACCCATCCTTCAAGAAATTGCTCGGACGGGTGTGTTGCGGGTTGCGATTCGCCAAGATGCTGCCCCTTTCGGTTCTATAAATGCAAACGGACAATGAATTCCCCACCCTCTACCATCTTCTATAGTGGCCCCCTCTGTAGAACCCTCTTCCAAATCCGAAGTCGAGGTTAAAAACAGGATACGGCGACCCGTATATGACATAGGGGTTGTAAACGTAAGCGGGAGGAGGTGCTGCGGTATAATAACCATCTTCGTTACAAACCTGAGTAGTATGTTGTACAATTGTTTTCGGTACAACATTCTCTTGACCAGTATAAGGTCGATTAAAATAACCATCCTCAAAACCACGAGCAAATTCACCCCCCGCAGTCCGAGGTTTATAAGCTTCTCTGTTCCGAGCGCTTTGTTCTCCATCTCGATAACCATCTGCATAAGCATGGGGGTGGTCAGCCGCCGATTCTTTCAACACCCGATTCTCAGTAACAGGATGACAGTAAACAACCCTATCAGCTTTAGCGGCTTGGGGAAAAAGTAAAGATGTTGAGCTAGCGATTAAGCTGAATAAAGTAGCAATAACTATTTTCTTCACAGCCTTTAACCTCCTTTAAGCTTAATTATCTAAGCCTTTTTCACAAAGTTTGGGGGTTTAATTCCCCTTAGGCTTGGAAACAGCACTTGTGTGTGTCGGGGTAAAATCCCCTTTAGAAAACGTATTACCAATGATGAATTGGTTGAAACTTACTTTTATTATATAACCATACTTGGATTATAGAGCCTGAGTTGCCAGCTTACATCAGCCAAAAATCATCACTTCCCTATGACTTTAGTCATCCCCAATCTATTATCCGCTCTCCAGCCTGTACCCCCCCGCTAGCCTCACAGGAAAATCACCTTTTTAAAATAACCTCAGCGAGGCTTTGGGGGTTGGCAATGAAACCCCCCACTAGACAAAGTCTATGTGCCGTACCCTTAAGGGTACGGCACACCGTTTTTTTGGTGGTGAAATCGGTGGGGGTGTGGATAACTTATTGAGGTTCCGCGTTTCAACTTAGGGTGTACTCTATCTTTACATGTATTTGGGGTCGAGCCGACTATGCGAAAATTTGACAGGATTCAATTATGATCGGTTACGTTGAGTAGCCAGATATCGGAGTAAACCGTAGTAAAGTACCGCTATCTGTTCACTTTTTAGGCTCTTCTATAGTCCTTTCCACTAGCAATTGAGACACGGATGGAAATAAAGTTCTCGCGGTATGCGCTTCCATCGGCCGGAATATCAGTTGCCGCCCTCAATGCCGATCTTACCGTCATACGGTCATTTAGATGAAGGCGTACCTATGAAATTCGCATTTGTTTCCTGGCAATTCTGGGCGGTGCTTTCTGCCGCATTTGCGGCGCTCACCGCTGTTTTCGCGAAAGTCGGCATTGAGCATGTGAATTCGGATTTCGCGACGTTAATAAGAACGCTCGTCGTCATTGGCGCGCTGGGCGCGATTTTGCTTGCAACCGGGCAGTGGCAACCTTTAGGCTCGATTTCGCCGCGAACGTATTTGTTCTTGGTGCTGTCGGGTCTGGGTACGGGAGCCTCTTGGGTCTGTTACTTCCGTGCGCTCAAGCTTGGCGATGCTGCACGCGTTGCTCCGATTGACAAATTGAGCGTTGTCATGGTCGCGATTTTCTCGGTCGTATTTCTTGGCGAACGGCTTTCTGGGGTTAACTGGCTCGGTATTATGCTGATCGCCGGCGGGGCGATTCTCGTCGCTTATAAGGGGTAGCACAATGCTTTGCACGTCAGTATCATTTACAGCAATTTTCAGATGAATAGACCACAGTTATAGGGGCGCAAGGCATTGCATTGGTGTCAACGTAAGCTGTAACCCTTTAAAAAAAAGGCTTCTCGTTAACGAGAAAGGTCTGGAACGACAGTTTAGTAAGGGGTTTGTCCTTAAAACTAATGAAGGCATTGCGCCCCCACATGTGCATGTGGTTCATTGGTGT
>CAZZXJ010000783.1:0-2936 GCA_964657905.1 uncultured Stigonema sp. | reverse complement strand
GGATATTCGCAGCTTTCTCCAGTATACTAATGACTATATTGACTGCGTATACTTTCATTCACGGGAAATTAACAGATATACGCCTCTACACAAGTAGAGGCTTTCCTACATAGTTAACGAGATTGGCCTTTCTATTTAAAAGGGCGATCGCAGTGACATGACTTGGTTTCCATCCTGATGCAATTGGATTTGCAATTTTAGATTTACAATACAGTTTTTCGCTGCTTGCAAGTATCTACCTATGTTGCCTTGTCTACTCGTCTGTCCAAAGAATGAACAAATGTTAAGCAAAGCTGTTATCTGAGATACAAAAAACTTCTTAATGAAAATAACTTCAGATTTCGCCAACTTATTGAGGAGAAAATAGGAGAAAATACAAAGATAGGATTCACGACCAGAATGTATATTTACGTCCGCGCCGATGTCCTCATGGTTTAGGAGGTGGAGCTAACGGTTAGATAATTGGCCATTTTTCATCGATATTTGTCACTTTTGTAGGCTTTTCTGGTCACAGGCATCGCGAGGTACAAATTCCCTGTAATAGTAATTAACTATACAAAAAGAATTATTCCCAAAAGGGATTTTTTCAATTAAAATTATAGTATTATCAGCCTTAAAATATTTAAATAAGCCTTATTGCTATGAAACAATAAGGCTTATCTAAAAGTGTCGATTAACTCAAAAAAATAGCTATTTGGGGACAGGTTTTAGTTATCTTCATGAAATAACCTATAGGGTTTACTTATGAAGGCAGATAGGGTGAGGAGTTGCCCCAACAAGATTTAACCAAAGCATTTTTTAGAAGATTTGTCTTCAGAAATGTACTTGGATAAAAGCCCATACGGTTGCTGTTAAGGATTGTTTGTGGAGATGTCACACTTCTAGAGACGTTGCATGCAACGTCTCTAGAAAGGTTATCGACAAGAGCAAATTATCTGCTCAGCAAGCGTATTGGGTTGAAGAAGAAGTCAGGAGTCAGAACACTCTTCGTGGGGGATTCAAACCCGCCACTAATTGAAGACCACCAAATTTCCAATTTGGCTCCGTGCTTCAACCCATTTATTCATCCGCCCTTCGGGTGACGCTACGAACGTCGAAGATCGCAACGCTTACGGCAGTCACTCATGGGGGTAACGAACATGACCCTTACGGGTTCGTCAGTTGCTCTACTTGGGGAGACCCCAAGACCGCACTGACTCACCGCGCTGCCTCACCAGTCGCACAGAATACCCAACTGAATTCTGGCTCAGTAGCGGATGTATTCTTGCTGATATAAGTAGCAATTAAGTTCCCTTTAACTCTTTAAATATTTAGCTATACAGTATGCTCAGTCAACAAGAAGATGACAGCGTAGTCGAAAAGATCCTTCTCCCCATTGTGGAAATTCCAGAGGATAGGGCATTAACACAAAGTTTACTTCCGCCAAACCCGCCTCTAAAAATTTCCAAGCCACAAATTCGGACAAGCCTCAAGGCATTAACTCTCGAGAGTGTCTTCGCTTCGGTTTTTTACAGTATCATCGGCGGCGCGTTGCTCAGTAATTTCTTGCTGGAGTTGGGTGCTGGTGCAGTGGAAATTGGTCTGATCGCCTCTATTCCTCAGTTGGTGAATCTGCTTCAACCCCTAGGAGCGTATCTGATAAACCGCAGTCCCAGCTTCCACTGGTATTCCATGTGCATTTTCGTCCCGTCGCGGCTACTGTGGGTGATTCTCGTGCCGGCGGTTTGGTGGGTCACCTCATCTGATCTCACTGGACGCCAAGTGGTGCAGTTGACATTAGCAATTATGTTGGTGACTAATATCATCGAAGCTTTAGGTCGTGCTCCCTTTCTGGGCTGGACAGCTGTGTTAGTACCTCAGCGGTTGCGGGGGCGGTATTTTGGCTTTCGCAATAGTCTTCTGGGCTTGATTACTTTCATCAGTGTGCCCCTGCTGGGTCTAGGGGTATCAAAGTGGCCTGGTGGATACCTCGAAGGCTACGGTGTGATGTTGGTTCTAGGAATTGTGTTTGGGCTAACCAGTCTCATCAGTCAGTTCTGGATGACCGATGTGAACCCGCAACTTGTAAAAGCAGCAGGTTCAGATACATCCCAAGCGGATCCTACAGGAATAGATCTTAGCTTTCTCAACGATGCCAATTTTTTGAGGTTTGTGCTTTACCTTGCCATATGGTGCTTTGCCGTTAACGTTAGCGCTCCCTTCTTTAACCTCTACATGCTGGACAATCTGGATATAGATATCAGCGTGGTAACGATCTATAACGGCATAGCAACTGCTGCTAACATGCTGATGCTGCTTTTGTGGGGCAAACTGGCTGACAGGATTGGGAATCGTCCGCTCTTAGTATTAGTAGGCGTCTTCGTGGCGGTGACACCTCTGTTATGGCTAACAACTGGAACTAATCAAATTTCCGTTTGGGTATGGTTACCTTTGTTGCACGTGCTTAGTGGTGGGACGTGGGCAGCTATTGACCTATGCACCAACAATATGATGATGGGAGTTTCTCCGGTGCGTAATCAGTCCACTTACTTCGCGATCGCGGGGGCAGTTGCTGGTGTGAGTGGGGCAATAGGAATCACCGTCGGTAGCTTTCTCGCGACTCAGCCTAGTGTCGGTGGTTTGCTGGGGCTGTTTGTGATCTCAGGGATCTTACGGCTGGCTGCCATCCTGCCTTTGGTTTTTGTTCAGGAGCGACGCTCTGTGCCTCTGGATAGGCTTTTGGGAGTCCTGTTCACCCGATGGCAGCAAAGAGTGCTGACTCAAGCAGAGGAATAAGTTTTCTACCATTAATTAGGCGCAGGGGGATATTTCCCTTGCTGCCTTTACCAGTCTAAAATGTAAAGCTTGCCGGAAGGAAATATGTCCGTTAACCCGAAGCCCACACCATACCGCTTAAGCGGTTGGTGCTAGGTACTTCATGAGATTTTCGGATTGGA
>CAZZXJ010000782.1:0-2940 GCA_964657905.1 uncultured Stigonema sp. | reverse complement strand
TACAGAATTCATGCGCTCATTCTGACGACTGACGGATGTATTCTTTGGGGATAAAGAATTTTGTTTCTTTGTCTCCAGGGATAAATCCGCTTGCTCTAGACCAGGATTCATCCACCAGTCGCTTAACCTTCAACTGAATTCTGGCTCCTGACTCCTGAATTCTTCTTCGGTAAAAATTATTACATAGTAGATCCACTTTTAACCATAGTAGCACTTATCTTAACAGTATTGGGCATAGGAATTGCCCCAAGACACTGGCTTCAGTATCAGATGCTAAGGTGATTCCTGCTCCTCAGGATCAGGCTGGTTCCATGGAAAGCTTTGCTAACGTCAGCATAAACTTTCATTCTTCACACTTTGTTTTTGTAGAGTAACGTACGTGTGAACATTTTCCTATAATATTTTATTGCTGCTAGTAAACAAGTAGCTTTCATTGAAAAGAATTTTGGATAATTTTTCTGTCTTGCTCACTTCTGTAAAATCTTAATGGCAAATTTGTTACTGTCACTTTTGACCGGTGTTGCTGTCCGTGTCAAAGCAAATTTTGTGAAGAAAACTCACCATACCAGTACAGTGCAGGAGCAGTTTTTATACTCCCTGCTGCAAGCTCATAAAGATACTGAGTTGGGTCGTAAATATAGGCTTAGCGAGATCAAAACCTTAGATCAATTTCGAGAGCAAATTCCGGTTCTACCTTATAGCAGCTATGAACCTTATACAGAGAGGATTGCCAAAGGTGAAACAAACATTCTGACAGCAGACCCAGTTGTCTACTTGACTCTAACCAGTGGTTCTACAGGGAAAAAAAAACTCATTCCCACAACCAGGCGATCAAAGAATGCTTTCCGAAATGCTACTCTAACCAGTATTGGTTTTTTAAATGAAGCGCTGTCTAGACGAAAGCTGCCGTTTGGCAAACTGCTAGTAACCAACTCGGTGCAAACATGGGGACGCACCAGTGGTGATATTGAGTACGGTCCTTCTAGTGCTGGCATCCTCCGCATGGACAAGTCTCTCTACAAACAATTCTTTGCCCATGCTTACGAAACTCTACAAGCAGGTGATAGCCTAGCACGCCACTATGTTTGTTTACTATTTGCCCTACGCCAGCCATCTATAGGAGGGATGATAGCCAACTTTCCCATGCTGATCCTGCGAACCTGCAACTATTTGGAGCGTTACGCCGAAGACCTGATTCGGGATTTAGAAAAAGGAACAATCGCACCTTGGTTAGAACTCGAACCAGAAATTCGAGTCAGATTGGAGCAGCAATGGTCAGCTTACCCAAGCCGCGCGGCTCAGTTGTACTCAATTTTGAAGTCAGAGGGGCACCTCACCCCTAAACTAGCTTGGCCAGAAATGTCCTTTGTCACCGCTGCACGAGGAGGAACGTCAAATTTCTACTTTGAGCGATTTCCAGCCTACTTTGAAGATACCCCCATCTTTGGTGGAGTTTATTCATCAGCAGAAGGCATGTTTAGCATTTATCCAGACCTCAACCAAGATGGCAGCATCCTAGCGATTGAAAGTAGTTTTTTTGAGTTTATCTCGTTCGACCAGTGGGAGGCAGAACACCCCAAAACGCTACTTGCGACTGAAGTTAAGGTAGGAGAACGCTACCGGATTCTGATCACCAATTACGGAGGCTTTTACCGTTACGATATTGGCGATGTTGTGGAGGTTGTGGGTTTTTATGGGACAGCTCCCCTGATCGTATTTCGCTATCGCCGAGGCGGGTTTATTTCTTCAACAACGGAGAAGACAACTGAATTTCATGTAACTCAAGTGATGCAAGCCCTGCAACAGGAGTTTAGCTTACCTTTAGAGGATTTCTGTATTACCTTGTCGGAGAATGATTTTCCCGCCCGCTATTTGGCTAGCATTGAGCTAGCTCCGGGTTATCAGCTTGACAATCCCGAAGCCTTTTTAGAGAGTTTTGACTGCAAGCTCCAAGAAGTTAACACCCACTATGAAATTAGTCGCCAGGATACAATTCCGCCTCCACGACTGCTGATTTTGTCTTCTGGGAGCTTTGCGATTCTCCGCCAACGTCAGTTGTCCAAGGGAATTCCTGATTCCCAACTCAAATTTCCCCACATTAGCGAAGACCGAAATTTTCTGACTGGACTGGAGGTGGAGCACGAGATTCGGCTATAGCAATCCTATCTGAGTTGCTTTCTTTGCTAGCCCTCAGAAACCCGGTTTCTTAAACAATACCTTCGCCAATTTCTGAAAAGCCCCACAGACTCTTATGTCTGGACGCCAGTCGCCTACGGAGGGAGACCCTCCTGCAGCGCTGGCTCGGCTACACAAACGAAGCCCACCTCCGTGGGCTTAAATCCTTGCAGGCTGCGGAGGCACACGAGTGTTCGTATAGCCCCACTCTTCTATAGGACTTACGTAACTGGCACAATTATGTTCCATCTCCCTAGAACACCTATTAGACCCCAAAAATTTAGATTTTATAACTCGTCAAACGTTGCTCCCTTTACTTTGGAGCCGCCTTTAATCTCTTCAATATTCAAAACAAACTCAAATGATCCCTTTGCTCGTTTGACCTTAAGACCAGTGAAACTACTACCGTCTTGTATAGAGCCAATATTTTGCTGAATGACTCTACGAATCTGCTCTGCAACCGCAGATATTTTTCTGGGAAAGATAATGCTATCTGCTGAACGCATATAGAGAACAGGCACCCCCCACTGTACGTTAGCAGGGTTTTCGTTAGAAACGTAATTAGAATCTGACAATTCCGGAACGGCTTCACGCTTACGCTGATTACTTGCATCTTGCCCCAACATCGCTAACCTTCCTGCGGCAACTGCTTCATCTACCGATAATCCAGCCGCTAAGGCTGCATAAAATATTTCACTAAATGCGATCGCATAGTGGTCTAAGACTTCATACTGCATTGCGACTACAACTGGCACTCCTTCGGCA
>CAZZXJ010000781.1:1392-2956 GCA_964657905.1 uncultured Stigonema sp. | reverse complement strand
GTCGGTCGCTCCTAAGAAAGTCCACTTTTCCGACATCCTCTGTGTTTTACCATTCGAGTCTCTGTTTATGCTTCTACTCCCTCCAAATTTCCCAACAGGACTTTGACTAAACTTTCCAAATCATCAGGTACTTTAAACAAGTTGATATCTTGAGTAATCTGTTGAGAGTTGAGCTCAAGCTTACCAAACCGCCAGACATCACCCATCGTCACTGCCCCATAAAACACATTTTGTTCCTCAATATGCGATAGAGCAATTAACTCTACAGCTAACTGGGTAAACCCTCTAGTGATGTCATCATTTTTGGCTTCAATAACCAGCAAATTGTTGGTTGAGCGCAACAGATAGTCAAGATAGCCTTTAAGCCAATTATTGACGGTGAGAGGATATTCTATTCGCATTTGACATTGGCAATAAATAACGACTTCCAGTAGGATAGGAGATACCAGCGTTTCTCTTCTGGCAGTTTCATTGCTGAGACTGACAAAAGGCAAAAAATCAGAGCTTTTTTGCTTGAGTTCTGGCAGGTGGTCTAGTTGTCGAGTCGTTTTAGGTAGAGATAGCTCAGCTCTTGCGAGTGAATAGTCGAACTCAGCTAAAATATCCTCGGCTTCATAAGGTAGCTCGAAGTAAGACCGAAAGGTGTAGGACTGACCTTCTTGCAGGATTTTGATTTTAGCCATAGCGCGTTCATCATTGCTCCTGTTGTTAGGAGGCGAACCCCCTTGATTTTGGATTGGGAATTTACATTCAATTGTAGATTGACTCATCGTTTCTACTGAGCTTCAACCTCCCCATAAAACATGAGGACACAGCGAGGATGCGATCCGCTCTTGAAGGTGCAATTCTTGAGCCTATTTTGACAAAATTTTAACTGAATATAGCGCAAACGAGCTATTGTCGCCGAGTCATAGCCATTACAGCGTTCACCGTAAGGTCGGGTAGAACGCCTAAGCTTGGCAGAAAGTCTGCTCCCGAACAGACTATGGGTAGGTCATCTCCCAGCCAGACCCAAATCTGCTGACGAGCGAGATCTATTAACCAGGCTAGTTGCGTTCCGTTGCTGAGGCAGTGGAGAATCTTATTTTGTAAGTCTAGGGTGCTTTGGTCGGGCGAGCGAATTTCAATTAACCAATCTGGCGCACCATCAAATGAACCGTCCTCATCGGGAAGGCGATGGCAGGCAATGATCGCAATATCTGGCACTGGCGAGTAGGGACGTACGATGCAGCGGAGCTCCTGTACGGCTTCAAATTGATCGGTACGATCGTTGATATAATTGACTAGGTTGCGTTGTAGCCGTGAGTGAAAGAGGGTTGGCATTGTTTTTTGGACGGCTCGCCCATCAATTAATTCCCATGCAGGAGAAGCCTCAATATTGGGTTGAGTGAGAAACTCTGCGAGCGGAATCGTTGTGATCGACTGGGGCATATCTCTTGACAAAATTTCACTACGCTTGCTTGCACGAACTCTTGCTATATTTCACAATGATACCCCTTTCAAGCCAGGACAGACATGGTACTGACCACAATCAACCCCTCGTCCGAGTCTTGGCAGAGAAATT
>CAZZXJ010000781.1:0-1292 GCA_964657905.1 uncultured Stigonema sp. | reverse complement strand
TTAAATTCAAAAGATTCTCGGTTGAAGCTGCAAAACGCGACGGTAACAGACACTTGCTTCGTTAATTTGACCTTGTTCTGCTAGAAAATCTCCCAAGTGTTTGTGCGACCAAGAGTAATCTGGATTTAGTTCAATGGCACGTTGGTAAGAAGCGATGCCTGCGGCGGGCTGCGCCAACGCAGCCGATCATTTCTTCTCTTTTTCTATGGTCTAATAGCGCGATTTTCTCCTCATGAAAATTGGCGTACATGGATATTTATTTTTACCTTATTATCAACATAAACTGTCTCAAACCCTGATTTTGGTGTTGAGAGTAGCTGATATTTGCAATTGGCGTTCGCGTAGCGGCGGCTTCCGCATCACCCGTTGAAAGTCAGTCATAGAAGGGTATTAGCATTTTTCGGAGATGTCTATTACCAAATTCTATTTACAGAGTAGCTATCAAATGTAACGTCGGCGCCAATAATTGAAACCTTTTCTGTCATTGCTTGTGCAATAAGTAATCTATCATAAGGGTCACGATGATGTAGTGACAAGGTACTATATATTGCTAAATGTGCCATTCTAATTGGCAAAATTTCAATATCATTTAGTGCAAGTTGTTTAGGGATAAAATCCTCGTAGCTCTTTGGGAGCGTCAGTTTACTAATATTAACTTTAATCGCTATCTCCCATAGACTAACAATACTTACCCATAAGTCATTATCTGATTCCAACAAATTCTTGGCGTTGGCACTCAACTTTGGGCTATCATGAATAAACCACAAAAATGTGTGAGTATCAATAAGGAATCTCATTCCATGTACTCGCGAAGTTCTTCTAGAGGTGCATCAAAATCATCAGACATGCAAATCAGCCCTTTGGCACTTCCACTTTGGCGTCGTTTTTTTGGTTGATTTAAACGAACTATTTTTAAAATCGGCTCGTTGTTCTGAGTAATCACAACTTCGTCACCATCAAGCGCTGTTTGAAACAAAGTTTCAGGAGAACTTGTAGCTTGAGATATATCGACTTGATGCATATCAATCCAATCTGGGATAAATTTATACACTACTATATCACACTAGAAGATATGCGCTGTTTGAAACAAACTTTCGGGAGAACTTGTAGCTTGAGATATATCGACTTGATGCATATCAACAACTTATACATAAGCCAATAGGGTTCAGTTAGGGCTAATCGGTGGGAATTTCCGGTGTTTATTTACGCCCTTGTGTAAAGAGCAAATTTTTCCTACTCTCTAATAATTATAAATCTATGCCTTATAGTAAATTCACTCTCAGTAAAGCTGT
>CAZZXJ010000780.1:0-2960 GCA_964657905.1 uncultured Stigonema sp. | reverse complement strand
CGTGTACTAGTACCGCAAGGCGTTCGTCAAAAGTCAAAAGTCAAGAAAATAAGGCTTTTAATAAGATTGCATATGGTCAGCTTATTTCTCGCGCCCCCTGTACTAGTATATTACGATAAATTGTAGTATTATTCCTTCTTATTTTAAAATTGCCAATAAGCAAAAGGAGGTTTGTAGTTTTTACAAACCTCCTTTTATTTAACCTTTATGTAAAAGTAACTTAATTGCCGCCCGTGGTGATAGCTTTATTATGTTGGGCAGTAACTTCGCCTCTGGAGTGCCATTGACCATCTGCGCCTTTCTCGTATTGGTTCTTGACGCTGTTCCAAGCAACTTGAAGGGCACCCTGTTCACTCAAACCATCTTTTTGGGAAGCATTGAATGCTGCAACGAAGATCTGCTGGGCAGCTTGAGGCAATCCTTCTTTTATTTCCTGAGGTAATTCATCTATCTTGTTATAAGGCATAAACTAACTCCGATTGTCGAGGGTTGAGTTCATCCTATGAACTTGGAGGTTGATTGTCCTCTTTCTATAAGTAGAGATCCCTTTGGTAGAAGAAGGTAAACACAGATCAGCCAAAAAATAGCATTTCGGAACTTAAATCAGTGCTGCTATGATATTGATGCTCATAGCCAAAATTGTGGTATTAAAAAAGAAGGATAATATTCCATGTAGCAGAGCTATGCGCCTCATGTGCCGTGATGTCGTCTGAATATCTGAAACTTGGCTAGTCATGCCAATCACAAAAGAAAAATATGAAAAGTCCCAATAGTCTGGTTCGCGTTCATCAGGAAAATCTAGACCGCCAGCTATTTCTTCTCTATCGCTACGTTGATAATAACTATGTGCATATTGCAACGTGAACATTGTATGCACCAGTAACCAAGAACTTACAATTGTCATGACTGCAAGTGTAACGTGTAGTGCTAGCACAGACGCTGGTTGCCCTTTTTTATTATCACTGAGCAAAAACCCAATCGCTAACACGCTAGCACAGGCGGCAGCGATAATCACAGTGAAAATAGCCAAGCGTCCTGCGTATTCACGCTGGGCATAACGGCGCATATTTTCTGGGGTAGCCCTGACCATTATCCACCAAGTCAAGCCTAAGAAACACTCAACGCCTGAGTTCCAAGTACATAGAGTGCGCGTAGGCAAGTGCATCCAAGACGGTAGTAGTCCTGAGACTAATACAGCAAAGCCGGCGGAAATTATCAGTCTGGGTCGGGAGTCCAGGTTCTTGAACAACCTGTTTGCAATAGACACTTGGACTAATCACTCAAATTGTAGAGCATGATTAGCAGTATACCTCTCCAAAAGCGCTTCCCGTTAATTATCCGAAGGTAAAGCTTCCAATTCCGTTGAAGTTGTGCTTTTTTTCGCAGCATTAAGCGAGAAATCTCCTTTGCACTTCTGGGTATGAGGTAGAGATTGCAAACCTACCTTTGCCGTTGCATAAAGCCGACTAAATTCCTGCTCATAATGTGGAGCGACCATGGGATTCTGTATAAATACCAAAGTCTCGTCGTTCAAGTAATTCGCTGAACTAGACCAGTTATGACTACCAGTAATGACCAATACCCCGTCTAAAATTGCCATTTTGCTATGCACTCCGCGATCGCCTATTGGGGAAATAGGAATACCAACTGTGGTGATTGGATGCTTCCAGGGATGAACTTTGCTTAATTGGTGTTTCTTACCTGCATATGGGCACACCCCCATAGCATCATAGGCTTTTGAGAAAGATCTTCCGAAGAAATCTGGGTCAATCAAAACTTTGATGTCTTCTACCCCTTGATCATGCACACTGCTGAGAGTGTCGCTAATGTTCTGATCTGAATAAGCAAACAACGCCATATGTACACTCTTTTTAGCTTGCTGCATATAAGAGGCAATGATTCCGTTACTGGTTATTGCGATCTCCTCATTTCTGGAAGCAGGTGAAAAATTGACTGTGATAGTTCCAGATCCTGCGGGAATAGTGACAGCATGTCTTTCGGGCTTATGAGATTTGAACAATCCCTGCCACATATAACCGAATTCATTAGTAAAAGTTTGGGCAAGTTGAGGGTTATCAGGAACCACAACCATATTATTAGGATTACCCCGAGTTTCAAAGTTGTCAAAATGCCCATGCATATCGGAAATCGTAAAGTTGCCACTGGATATGATAGTGGTCTTCCCATCTACGATGACAAACTTGTGATGCATCAGTCCACTACCTTTAGTGACTCCGCCACCTGTGTCATCTTTGATTTCAATTCCACTCTCACGCAGCATAGCTAGGGCATCAGCAGGATAACGCTTCAACTCTTCATAAGCAAGCTTATCATGCTTATTCATCCGTGCTATTTCTTCTGTTGTGTAATCGTTGATAGTTTTGTTGTATTTGTTGTCAATCACTACCCTGACTTTTACTCCCCGCTGATGGGCAGACTTGAGTGCTTCCGCCACATTGGAAAGTCTCAACTGCATGACGGCTAAATCCACAGTTGACTGTGCATGGCTAATGGCATCAATAATTTGCTGTTCTAAGTTGTCCCCCTTACGGTTAAAGTGTCGATATGGGTCTTCATAAGAAGAAGCTTGATTTTGGTTGAAATAGACTTGAACAGCAGGGTCTTGGGGTAGTTTGAGAATTTCTTTTGGTGAAGGCTTGAGGATGTTAACCAGCACAAACCCACCAATGAAAAGCAGTAAGATAAAAACTGTTTTGGAACGCGAAAACTTGCGTTTGTGAGAACTAATAAAATCTGTTAGGAATTTCATTTACAGTTATGGGGAGCATCCGGTTTTGGTAAATTGCCCACAGGCTTCTAGCCTGTGGCTACACGAACAAAGCCTGCCAACGCAGGCTATATAATTCAATACGTTTGCTGAAGTTGTTGCGCAAGAACGATAACCTTTGTAGAGACGTTGCATGCAACGTCTCTACACGTGTGATATCACGTCCGGTTAA
>CAZZXJ010000779.1:0-2968 GCA_964657905.1 uncultured Stigonema sp. | reverse complement strand
ATATTCTTCTTTTTCACTAACACCCCACACCCCACACCCCAACGCAGGTTTTGGTAATCACTAGGCTGTGGCACTGCGCACCAAAATAACTGTGCAATTACTCTTGCGAGAAATAGTCTCTGGAATATTTCCTTTAATAGTTTGTTGCAAAAGCCCTTCACGACTAGCCCCCAAGATAATCACATCGCTGTGGTTAATTTCTGCACACTGAATCACCCCTTCACAAACAGAACTGGCGTGGACTGGAGTAGACATCACATGACATTTGAGTTTACGCTTGAGAAAGCGAACAGCTTTTTCCAGCACTGCTGTGTCAGGAGTGGATTGACTTGGTTGGAAAACTTGACAAAGCTTAATTTGTGGCGACGAACTGAGGGAGGCAAGCGCTGGTAAGAGTTGAACCGCTTGGCTGGAGTTAGGACCGCCTGCCATTGGGACTAACCAACGGTCAAAGGTTCTTTTGCCATTCAATTTAGCCAAGACAACATCACAAGCTGCCTGTCGAATTATCGTGTCTACAACTTGGCTAAAAACTCGACCGGGTGTAGAAGTACTGCCTTTCCAACCCATCAAAACTAAGTTAATGTGTCGCTCTTTGACAGTCTCCAAAATTGCCCCTGCGACATCATGGGCTACCCGTACTTGGGTGTGAACGGGAATCTGCAAGTCTTTCCCAAGCTGCACTGCCTGAAGTAAAAGCTGATGACTGGCGGTGATTTGCACAGGTGTTTCCGCTGGGGTAATATTGCGTGGCACTACGATCACTTGCAGGCATTCTAGTTCGTAATGGCGCGTAGCAGCGATCGCCGCCGCCATCCTCAGCAAAGTCTGAGCCGTATTTGGATGCGAAAGCGGTACTAGCAACCGTCCTTTTCCTGTAGCAGGAGAGCGAGTTTGGTAAACCACATAGGAAGGTTCTGGTTTCGGTCCCACCTGATCGGTATCACCACTGAGTCGCTCTGCTTCCACCCGAATAATATCACTGCGCGTAATAATTCCTACCAGCTTTCGACCTTCGGTGACGGGCAAACAGCTAAGGTCATAACGGTTAAGTAAGTGCAGCACATGAGCCAGCGTAGCTGTTGGACCCACCGTTACTGGTTCAGGTGTCATGATTTCACTAATGGGTGTCTCCCCACCCAACTGTCGTGAGGCAGTATTTGCGATATCTTTCTGAGTGACCATCCCAACAACTTTGCCATCTTCTACAACTGGAAAGTTGCGATGCAAGGAGTGAGAAAACGCCTGCACTGCTTCATCTAGGCTGATGTCATTGGAGAGAGTTTCCACACGCCGCTGCATGACATCCACTGCACTCAAAGCAGCTAAAAGTCCCTCTGTGGTAGGGTCTTTTTCCAAGTGGATGCCATTCCACTCCAAAAGGAGATCGTAAAGCGATCCTGGCATCACTTGTTCCGCCACCAAGTAGGCAACAACCGAACCAATCATCAGCGGTAGCACTAAATTAAAATCTGTCGTCATTTCAAATACAATGACGATGCTGGTAATTGGCACTCTAGCTACGGCACTCAAAAACGTACCCATACCCGCTAGGGCATAGGTTGTGGGAGAAGAAATTCCCAGCATACTATGCTCTGCGGTTCCCACCAAATAACCGAGAGCAGATCCCAAAAGCAAAGGGGGAACTAACAACCCTCCAGGCGCTCCCGAACCGTATGCGATTAATGTCAGGAGAAACTCAGCAATAAAAACGACGATTGTTACCTGAGGGCTGAGTTCACCGGCAGTCAAGATTTCCCGCAGTCCAGCACTATCGCGGAAAGGCTCAGGCAAAAAAGCGATCGCTATTCCGCAGACTAACCCAGCTAAGCCTACCTTTAAGGGTAATCCAAAGCGTAGGCGGCGATTAAATTCCAGAAAAGCGATAATTCCTTTATTAAACAGTACCCCCAGCAACCCCGCCAACACTCCTAACACCAAGTAGAAAGGAATTTCTTGGAGCGAAAAGTTGGTCTTCAACGCCGTCAACTCCAGGTTTAAGCTATGTCCTCCCAGCCAGCGAGAAACAACCGCACCAATAAAAGAAGCCAGTATTGCCGTACCCATCGTCAAGCCGGATACATCCTGAAGTAGTTCTTCTACAACAAAGAGAACACCTGTAATCGGGGCATCGAAAGCAGCGGCTAACCCAGCCCCAGCCCCAGCGGCAATCATTTGGCGACGGTAATCTGGGGAAGTAGGAAAGAAGCGATTGAGTTGATTGGCTAATGCCGCTCCCACCTGTAGTGTTGGACCTTCCCGACCTAAGGGTAAACCCGAACCTAGTGCTATAGTTGCACTCAGCAGCTTGACCAGAGCAACCCGCAAATCTAGTGCCACTGGTACTTTGGCAAGTACAGCTTTGACTTGCGAAATACCGCTACCAGAAGCTTCTGGAGCAACATTTTGTACCAACCAACCACTTAGCAGTCCGCCTACTAAACCAATGACTGGTAATACCAATAAAGGTGGCAAATTTTGTGTTGTATGGACTCGCCATGTGCCAAAAACACTCACACCTTGCTTTAAGAATACTGCTGCTAGCGCCGAAACTAAACCAATCACACAAGCTTGAAAAATCGCAAAGCGCTTGGGTTCCAAGAGTTGACGGTAGAGCTTGAGCCAAAAAATTTTTCCCCTGATTAACATTTTGTAGTAATCACTATTGTTTGCTCCGACAGTGCTAAAGCCCCTGAAAGTTCTAAAAAATCTTACCTAAGATAGATTAACAAATATTTGTCGTTAAATCATGAAAAATTCATATTGATAAGTGATATCATTATCAACTTTACATTTTACTTAAGGAACTAGTACAGGGGGCGCGGAAATAAGCTGACCCTATGCAATCTTATTAAAAGCCTAGGACTTACGCATTGATATCATGTCCGGTAAATCACTTATAATTCCCAGAAAATCCCACCCCACCCTGCCAAAGCTGTGCTTTGTCTCCCCGGACCGCATGCGGTCC
>CAZZXJ010000778.1:0-2980 GCA_964657905.1 uncultured Stigonema sp. | reverse complement strand
TCTTATGGTCACGCTGACCCTGTTAGAACCGCAAAAAAAAACGCCCCTTAATCAGTGGTGCTTTAAGGACGAATCCGTCATTAGCATTGGTCGGGCGGCGGATAATCAGGTTGTTTTAACCGATAATTTGGTTTCTCGACATCACCTAGAACTGAGAAAAATCAGTTCTGGTGATCGTGGCGGTTCATGGCAGGTGATTAGTCAAGGCACAAATGGCACTTTCCTCAACGGCGTCTTGGTAATAAATCAGACTTCGCTGCCAGATCATTCCTTGCTGCAACTGGCACATGGAGGTCCTATGCTGAAATTTCAAATTCAGCAACCGGAAATAGCACCAAGTAAGCCTCCAACTTCACCCTATACTTGCACCCACGAAGGTAACTCCTCCAACAATCTGTTTTGTATCCACTGTGGTCAACCCATCTCCGTATTACAGACGATTCGCCATTATCAGGTGTTACGGACACTAGGACAAGGAGGTATGGGTACTACCTATCTGGCTTGGGATGCAGTAGGAAAGATTGCTGGACACCCACAACTGCTGGTGTTGAAGCAAATGAATGCTGATATGGCAAAAATTGCTAAAGCACAAGAATTATTTGAACGGGAGGCGCACACTCTCCAATGTCTTAACCATCCTGGGATTCCTAAGTATTACGACTTCTTTGTGGAAGGCGGGAAAAAATACCTGGCAATGGAGTTAGTCCACGGACAAGATTTAGAAAAACTTATTTATTTAAAAGGACCAGTGATCCCAAAGCAAGCGATCGCCTGGATGATCCAAACCTGTGACATTTTAGAATATCTCCACAGTCAGAAACCACCATTGATTCACCGCGATATTAAACCCGCGAATTTGATGGTGCGAAATTATGATAATCGCATAGTCGTACTGGATTTTGGTGCTGTTAAAGAAATTGGCACAATACCCGGCACTCGTATTGGTGCAGAAGGTTATTGTGCCCCTGAACAAGAACGAGGACAACCCTTGACCCAATCGGATTTGTATGCAATTGGACCTACGCTAATTTTTTTACTGACTGGCGAAAACCCTCTGAAGTTTTACCGCCAGCAAGGACGGAGTTTCAGGTTTAATGTCGCTAGTGTTCCCACCATTACTCCCCAGTTGAGAGAGGTGATTGACCACGCCACAGAACCACTGCCACGCGATCGCTACCAAAATGCTCAGGAGTTGGCAACTGCATTAGCCGCTTGTAAAAAATGAGGAAATTGTTAGTGGTTAGTGGTTAGTCGTACTTTTTGACAACTAACAACTATCAACTATCAATTTCTACCCTTCATCCCAAGCTTCAACTGCGAGCAAATCGCTTACAGGGTCTTGCATTGTAAAGCCAAAATCTAACAGTTCCTGTTTCCAGTGCTGCCATTCGTTGCTGTAAAGTAACGCGATTTTCCAAATACTATCAGTTGGCTTGATAATTTTTGAATCTACCAGTGATTGCACGTTACGCTGCAATTTCACCATTGGGTGAATTACTTGCTGAGTCATAACCTCAAATGAATTCAGATTTTGTTTAGTAAATACTTGATCAAAACTGCTTTCCGTTTTGGAACAGTTGCCTATGCGTAGAGTCCTATACTTTGGCAAAGCCAGTCTTAACTCTTTAACTATACCATAAGTTACTCTACTCTGTGACTTAAAATTTGCTTTTGTACGGTAATCACCACCAAAAAACTTAAATTTCGCAGTCTTATAGCCATTGTAGATGCTTCTCGACAAAAAATTCCTCTTCCTGTAATTTGGGAAGACTTGCAAACATTTTATTTATTTTCTTCAACAAAATATATGTGATCGCTGGAGATCGCCTAGAATTAGGGCTTTGTTGGTGGTTTTTGTGTACGGTAAACTACAGAGTTTGCGGAAATTATTCACCGTTATAGTGAAACATTAAGTTAAATATAGCAAACATCTGGAATTGGATAGAATTAACTTTATTTTTATAAAAATTTTATTATTTGTCTGACACCAAGACTCAAAGGAAAGGTATAAGTAGCAAGCAGTTTATTCTTCTTTTAGAGCTTTTTAGATAAAATCATAAATTCAGTCTAAAGTAGAAGTTAAAAAATCATGTGCAGTAGTTGCACAAACATGAGAAAACTGCTAAGCGATCGCATGTGTTACAACACCCATGACCCGTAGGGGCGGGGTCCCCCCGCCCATCCTCTTGTCTGGCAAGGAATATTTTCATGCTTGCCTGTGTACGTATTTCAGATGCAATATAAACTCAGTACAGCTAGTCATGTTTATGATGCATTTGTTCGTAGTGAGGACTTTAGTCCTCAAGAACACGAGGGCTGAAGCCCTCACTACGAAACCTTCAAAGTTTCGTTGGTGGACTACTAGGACCGCTACGCGGAATTAAAAATTAAAAATTATAAAAGCTGATGATGTAATGTTTTATATTTTTAGGAGTTAAGACTTGACAAAAAAGATAATATGTGTTGTTAAAAGTAGCAGCAAAATCAGGCGGCGGAGACTGACATCTTGCACCTGCCCGATACCTCGCCAAGGAATTTATTCCTTGGCTAATAGCTTAAAGTTTTATAGTCCTATGCCTCTGATTTGAGCGCGACTCGCGGTGCGATTTTGTTTCGCTCTCTGGTGCCAACGTCGTCCAAGATGTAAAACCCGTAGGGGCGGGGTCAAAATAATTCGTAATTGATAATTCGTAATTCGTAATTATTACGAGCCAAAATGCGGTTTGCTCGTGGCCTCCCGCATAAAAGCGCGTCCCCACGCATAAATGCAGGGGCTTGTAATAAGGATGCTCCGCATTTTTGAGTTTTTCATAATTAAAACGCGTTAGCGTTAGCGACGTTAGCGAAGCGGTAGCGAGGCACGAGCGTCAGGAGCGTCAGCGCTGCGATCGAAGCGCGGCAGTCAGGAGCTTGTACCCTCTATTACAATACTGCTCGGTTAAGATAATTACCCTGAACGCGAAACCTTGTAGAGACGCGA
>CAZZXJ010000777.1:0-2996 GCA_964657905.1 uncultured Stigonema sp. | reverse complement strand
AGGAGTCAGGAGTCGGGAGAACTCTACTCTCAAGGGAATGGGGTTTGAATATCGGTTCTGTTTTCTTTTCGGTGATCACACCCACCTAGGAACCATTCTGGCTCCTGACTCCTGTCTCCTGACTCCTTCTAAGTTTAAGATGATATTTTTGTTAGATAAATGGGTAACCTGTAATTGAACAGTATTTTTTGTGTTACCCAGAATACAATTGAAGCAAAAATGAAGTCTGTCTTAGACCTGCGCGATTTTAAACTCAATACTCAAGACACTCCGCCAGTGATTCTAACTTCCGAGTTGCGAAAGGCATATCGCACTGGCTTTTTCTTAAATCAAAATGTCGTATCCCTCAAAAGCTGTTCTTTGACAGTATCCAAAGGTGAAACCTTCGGTTTACTAGGACCAAACGGTGCTGGGAAAACTACACTGTTAAAATTGTTACTGGGAATTATCCGCCCCACCTCTGGTCAGGGATTATTGTTGGGCAAGCCACTCGGCGATCGCAGCGTCAAGCAACGCATTGGCTATCTGCCAGAAAATCCATATTTGTACGACTATCTCACTGGCTGGGAATTTTTACAAGATCAGGCTGGACTATTCCAAATTCCCAAGAGTGTCCAACGTCAACGCATTCCCCAACTGCTGGAATTAGTAGGTTTATCTAAATCCGATGCTTGCAAAAAGCAAATGCGTCGATACTCTAAAGGAATGCTACAGCGGGTCGGTATGGCACAAGCATTAATTAATGATCCGGAACTGGTATTTCTGGATGAACCGATGTCTGGTCTCGATCCTGTGGGACGCTACCAAATGCGGGAAATTATCCTGGCGCTTAAAGCCGATGGTAAGACGATTTTTTTCAACAGCCATATTCTTAGTGAGGTGGAGCAAATTTGCGATCGCGTTGCTATCCTGACTCAAGGCTCGTTAATTTGCACTGGTTCCCTCAATGATCTGTTAGGAACACAAAACACATATCAAGTCAAAGGTCAAGGTGGTGATTGGGAAATTCTTAAAAAATGGATACCCAATCTCGAATTTGTACCTGATGGTTCTTGGCAAGGTACACTACAAGGCGATTCCTATGATTTTCTTGCCAGCCTCCGTCTTATGGGTGGCGAAATCATGGCTATCAACTTGTTGCGTCCAACACTCGAAGAGTTTTTTATTAAGACTGTCAAAATGGCTGCGCAGTAATTTGTAATTCGTAATTCGTAATTTGTCATGGAAGTATTAATCATTACGAATTACGAATTATCAATTAGTACAATCTGCTTAAAATTTAAATAAACTTCATGGAAAATTAAAACTCAATAAACATTTTCCTACTGAAAAGCAAGCTTTTTTTATGAAAATAAAAGTGTTAATAAACTAGAATACTAACCGTTAATCAAGATTAGAATGTTTAGACAGTACTTTATGGATAGTAGTCTCAGGTAAACATGCTTAATACAGTTTCGGGGAAATTCTTCGCTAAGTCAGTAGCAGGTGTGGCATTCTTGAGTGCTGTCATTGCCGCTTTTGGACCTGCAAGCCTTGCTCAGAGGCAACCTGTAGCACCTGTTACAGAGAAATTAACGATACAAGCAATAGATAGAACTTACACATTAGGAGGCGGCGATCGCGTCAGGATAAACGTATTTGAAGTGCCTGAATATACAGGAGAATACGCCATTCCCCCTGGTGGAGCGGTCAACCTACCGTTGATTGGCAGTGTAGGCGTTGAAGGGCTAACAACGGAACAGGCTGCTGACTTAATTAGCAAGAAATACTCTCGCTTTCTCAAACGTCCCCTAATCTCAGTAAATCTTTTAGCACCACGTCCTCTTCAGGTTGTCGTTGCTGGAGAGGTGTCACGTCCTGGGGCTTACAGTCTTAGCTTAGCAGGAGGTGCGGGTAACGATCCTGGAGTGCAATACCCAACTGTACTATCGGCACTAACAACAGCTCAGGGATTGTTGCAAAGTGGAGATGAGACTAAAGTGCAATTGCGGCGCAGGTTAGGACGTAGCTCTCAAGAGCAAGTAGTCACTCTCAATTTGAGGGAAATCAGACGAACAGGTAGGATACCACAGGATATTGTCTTACGGGATGGAGACACCATCTTTGTGCCACAAGCAACCACTTACGATATAGCAGATGCACGTAATGCTGCTGCATCTAGCTTTGCCGCTGACCCTACCAAACCGCGCACAGTCGCAGTGATTGGTGAGGTAATCCGTCCAGGCTCGTATCTTGTGAACGAAGGTACTACAGAAGGTGGTACTGCAAACAACACAACTGGTACGCCTGCTGTAACTGGTCTACCAACTGTAGCGCGGGCGCTGCAGTTAGCTGGAGGAATTACACCACAAGCTGATGTTCGTCATGTGGTGGTAAGGCGTGCGACGCGAATCGGTGGAGAACAAACTATAAATTTAGATCTCTGGAAACTAGCGATCGGTGGTGATGTGAATCAAGACTTGATTGTGCAAGACGGAGATACGATTTTTTTTCCTACCGCAACCGAGGTCAACCGAGCAGAAGCGACTCAATTAGCTACTACGACTTTGTCTCCTGCAAGTATTGAAGTCAATATAGCAGGCGAGGTGAAAAAGCCAGGAACAATCAAGCTTCAACCTAACAGTTCTTTGAATCAAGCTCTGATGGTAGCTGGCAGTTTTAATGATGGTAGAGCTGACAGGAAAGCTGTTGATTTGATTCGCCTCAACCCTGATGGTTCTGTTACCAAGCGTTTAGTCAAAGTGGATTTGAAAGCCGGACTTAATGAGCAAACTAATCCCATACTTCGCAATAATGATGTTGTACTAGTTAGTCGCAATGGCTTAGCCAAGGCTGGTGACTCTGTAACCACTTTGTTCGGTCCTGTAGGAACTATCTTTGGTACTGTCAGGAGTTTATTCGGGTTTTAGGCACAACTACAAACTGGGGAGGCTAGTCAAGAGTCAAGAGTCAAGAGTTTAAGGTTTTTTACCATTGACCATTGACTATTGACCATT
>CAZZXJ010000776.1:0-3008 GCA_964657905.1 uncultured Stigonema sp. | reverse complement strand
AATTTTTAATTTTTAATTCTCTCTTCGACACAGTTGCTGCACTTGCTGGGGAAGTTGCCGACACATGTGTTGGAATGCTGGAGAATTAAGTTGCCACTTAGCAAATAATCCCAGGCTCAAACCTCCTATAAGCAAAGCCAATAATCTTAAAAGCAGCACCAACTGCTTTTGCTTTCTTTGACTTTTGACAGGAGTTTGGTTTGCTGAGGTTGTAGGTTCTGTAATGTCCAACGTCAACAGCGCTTGAGAACTTTCTGCCAACTCAGGTTCTTCTGATTCTACTTTTTGTATCTCTACTGGCACCGTGGGAGTCACTGGTACGAGAGACCCGGTGGAGACACGGCAATGGGTAAGAACCACTGACGTATTATCATGACCATTTTTCTGGTTCGCCACTTTTATCCACTCGCGCACAGCATCTTCTAAAGACAGTTCACCTGTTAACACTGGTAGACCATAATCCTGCCAAGATTGTTCTACCCAGTGATTATCACTTAAACCGTCGGAACATAGCAGTAAGATGCCGTCTTCATCCAAAATAAATCGCTCAATCCAAGGGCGCAGAAATTCGCCATCTTTTGTTCCCAATGCTTGGGTCAGGGCAGTAGCATCCGGGCGATGTAGTGCTTTTCGATACAAAGTGCGGACAAAGCGGACTTCCCGTGCCGCTACATCATCATCTACTGTCAGCATCTGGCAGTAGTTGCGCGTAATCCAGTAGGCACGACTATCGCCGATATTAACTAAGTAAAGTTCATGAGCATTTTCTAAGTGCCACCCAGAGGAGGCAGTTGTGTGCACAGAGAAGTTGGAGGGTTCCCCCGCCCTTGCAAACTGCCGTATAGTTTGGATGCGTTGTGGCATTTGCACTGCCATGACAAGGGTTGTACCCATCCGCTTAGTCCCTTCACGTTTTTGCTCGTTATTGCAGTTGCAAATTACGTTATTCACAACCCGCAAACTTGCTTCTAGTTGTTGCTGCAACAATTCTGGTGGTATAAGTTCAGTAGAATCAGCTACCTCTGTGACTAAGGCGCGGATTTGCAACTTTAGGGACTGCACTGCTAATTGACTTGCAACCTCGCCGCCTTCGTGTCCACCAATGCCATCGCAAACAATCGAAACTTGTGGCACTAAAGGGTCATCCTGGTCACCATCCGTAGGATAACAAGCGTCTTCATTTTGCACCGCTATCGGACCAGTATCTGTTGCCCCTGCCACCTTTAGAGTTAATGGCAATTCCGCCGCAGCAGATAGTAATAACTCATTGAGTTGAGTGGTGATCGGCTTTAATTGGGCTTGACCACCATACATCTGCTGAACTATTTTCTGTAACCCTTGTGCTACAGGTGTTTTTGCCGCAGCTACCCAAGGCAGCCAACATTCTGCCAACTGTTGTAGAGATGTTGCATGCAACGTTTCTACAAGTTCTAATAGTCGCACACACCAACCTTGCACTCGCAAGTTGTCTGGCAAGAGCAAACTATCTGCTACTCCCAATTCTAATAAAGGTGTCCACAGTTGAAGAATTTGCCACAGCCAGTAAACTTGCCGTACCGCCGTTGCTTGTGTCCATGCATCTGTAATTGCTGGGTAGGGATTTCCAATCTCATTTATCGGCACATTTTCCAGCAATATGGTATCACCCTTAAACCCATATACCTGAGGCAGGTGTAACCGCCGTTGATATAATTGTAGGTAAGGAATTATTGCTTTTGGCAATTCTTCAGGTATATCTGGCAATAATCCCGGTTGAGTATCCAGCCAAATTTGAGGTGTGATCACCTCATACCTATCTGCCACCTTTTCTCCTAATTGGATCTTGACTTGACGTTCGCCTGTTACCCAGAGATAGCGGTGAACTAGGGGAGTTTGGCAACTTGCACACAGGCGTTCGCCCACAGGATTAATTGGGTTGGTGCAGCCTGGATTTGTGCAGTAAATTATCCGCTGAGTAGAAATCATGCAAGTGTGAATTGTCGGACAAATAGAGAGGTGAATTTCAATTAAATATAGCTGTCAAATAATCGAAGGTCAGAATAAACTGGATTTTGCGCAAACGGGCATCCATTTTAACTTCTGAGGGCGATCGCGAATCTGCTGTCAATAGCGCCAGAGGTAAAGCTGATGCCCAAGTTCTGGATGCGTCAGCCCGTCAAAAAGCAGTGATTTTGCCAGCCGAAGCTGAACGCCAGCAGCAAGTTCTCAAAGCCCAAGCTATTGCTGAGTCTATGGACATTATTGCCCAAAAAATCAAAACAAACTCCAGTGCCCATCCAGCATTGGAAGTTCTCATTGCCTTGGGCTATCTAGATATGGGCGCGACAATTGGCAAGAGCGATAGCAGTAAGGTGATGTTTATGGATCCACGAACCATTCCCGCTACTTTGTCTCAGATGGTCAGACTGACTCCAATCCCCTGCTTGCGAAGGAAATACCTTCAGAGAATAATAACAGATAGTTGTTAGTGGTTAGTGGTTCGTTGTTTTTCCACTAACCATTAACATTTTGTGCTATCTGACATTGGTGACACAGACCAAAAAACTCCAAGGTGTGGTAAAAAATCTTAAACTTATGAGTAGCTTGCAACTGAGTTTCTAGGTCATGGACGGGGCATTGAGTAAACGGAATGGAGATACCGCATTGCAAGCAGGTCATATGGTGCTTGTCTTGCTGCGCTAAGCTATAGTGGGCTTCACCGTTAGCCAATGTCCGCACTTGCACTAAGCCTTCGAGTTTTAAAGCGTCTAAGGAGCGGTAAACTGTTGCTAAACCCATGCTCTGGTTACGGTTACGCAGTTCTACGTAGATATCTTGCGCGGAAGTACCTCGTTTGATAGTTTTAAGTAAGTTTAGAATACGCTCTTGACTGCGGGTGCGTACGGCTCTCATAGATAATTTTTTAAAACTTTTGTCTAGGCTAAGTTCTAGCTTAACGCTAATCACTTTGTAATCTTATTGTCACCTAGCGCTCTTAGTCAGGAGTCAGGAGTTAGGAGTTAGGAGTC
>CAZZXJ010000775.1:0-3009 GCA_964657905.1 uncultured Stigonema sp. | reverse complement strand
ACTTGGCACTTAGTCAAGGAATTGACATTCAAATTTCCAGGTGCAAGATATAAGTCAACGCACATTCGCTTATATTGGGCGGCAACGTGGTAAACGCTCATTACATATGTGTTCCATGTGGTCGTCAGTTTATCGATTCTTACGAATCGTGCATGTTATTCTGAAGAATTCAAACTTGAGTGTGCGCGAAATGTACATCAATGGTTGTGGTTTTCGTGCAATAGAACGAGTCAAAAAAGTACATCATACGACTATAATAAATTGGGTAAAAGAAGTTGGGATTACCTTACCAGATACACCAGAATTTGATGAAATACCTGAAATAACTAAGGTGAGTGAGCTTGAAACTTTTATTGGTAAAAAAAACGCTCGTTTGGTTTTGGACAGCAGTAAATAAGCATGTTCCGGGAGTTATAGCCTGGGTTTTAGGTGATCGCAGTTCCAAGACTTTTAAGCAATTGTTGCAGATAATAAGCTGTTGGCATTCTTACTTTTATGTTACAGACGGGTATTCAGTTTATCCTTGTTTTATCAGCGATGAAGACCATATTGTCAGTAAAACTTATATGACACGAGTTGAAGGAGAAAATAGTCGTTTTAGACATTATCTTGCTCGGCTACATCGTAAAACATTTTGTTACTCCTCGTCCGAAGAAATGCTTAAGTTGTCTATTCGATTGGTAATACATTATCTTAAGTATGGTTCAGTGGCGCTGCGGCGGCAACGCCTCGCAAGCTTGAGGCGATCGCCTAATTCATATTTTGGTTCAGCAACGCCAAAAATTAAGCTGGGTGCGGCTACGCCGCACCCATGCCGTCCTTGTGATCGCAAGCGTCCAAGTTACGATTACCTCATCTTCCATCATCGGTATGCAGGGTTTTTTTGGCGTGGTTTCTGTTAGTTTTTCTCACGATCGCTCAATTACTTGTCTCAATTGAGTTTCACATGATTTTTCATCAGTGCAAATATTACTCCACGATTTATTAAAAATGAGCCAGTTCTCTCTATCTTTGGGCGTATTGACAAAAGTTACACAATTTTAAATTGTTACCAATGAAGTAGATCTGGCGGAAGAACTTCCCAAAGCGAATTTAGACGCTACACGGAGCAAAAAATGGTATCATTGGAGATTTGTGCCCAAAATCTCCTGGGGATTTTCTCCGGCAATGAAGGGATTTTGAGCATCTTTATGCCATAAACTTGTACTTAGCTGGACTAAAAAGCCCAACCAGGAATAGGTTATAGCTTTATCCAGCCAGCCCTAAGTAAAGTGGATTGGAAATAACAAAAATGATTCCAGGAGTCGAGATAGACATACAAGACATAGAAGAAATAAGAAAAAATTATGAATGATGATACACTAGGAAACAGCCACATTAGTCTAATTCAACAGAAATATAAGTGTATCCACGAGCTATTTGAAGCGCAAGTGGAGCGAAACAGTAATGCTGTGGCAGTAGTGTTTGAACATGAAAGCCTCACCTATCGACGTTAAATACTCGCGCCAACTTCCTATTAGCCAACTAATTCTTTGTTTTCTTAGGAACCCAACTATGACAAGCTTAACTGTCAAAGAAACCAAGTCTAGCGCTCAAATTTTAGAACAATTATCTAGTCATGACCTCAACCAGAAATTAAAGAATCATGAGGTGCTCAAGAAAATCAGGCAAGACTTCCTGAATGAGGAACAAGTGACTTTTATCTTGAGCCAGTACTGGTATCCTATGGATAATTTTCCTTCTTTCTTAGCTCGATTGATTTTTTGTACCAAATCAGTAGAGATTCAGACATTTGTTTCAAAAATATTATATCAAGAACTGGGCGAAGGGAATTCCCAAAAAGCCCACCCAGTAATTTATAAAAAAACAATGTCTGAAGCGGGGCTTGCTCTCAAAGAAATTATCAATACTCCGCCTTTGCCAGAAACAACTTCATTACTTGAGATGTATAATTTACCGCTCCAACACCAAAATTATCTTAAGGCTTTGGGAGGACTTTATAGCACAGAAGTTTATGATTTAAAGATTGTTTCAAGTATTGGTAAAGCAATTAGTAATTGTACCAAAGTGCAAAAATTACCTTGGGTAGATATTCATGTAACCCAAGAACCAGACCATGTGGCAAATGTGGAATACGCGCTATCTTGTCAATTTGATAGCGAGCAAGAAAACGAAATTATCCAAGGGGCTAAAGAAATGTTTTCTGGGTGGATTAACTTCTTTAATGCAATAGGAAATCATTTGAAAATTTAAAATATTCTTGCGTTGATATTCTCACAGCAGGAGGGGCGCTACCCATTAAGGCAATTATTTAACCGACTAGAGAAAGACGAACTGTCACTGTTGACCCAAGTAGGCATTATGTAAAAATAAGTTGTACACTCTTTATTTGGAATAGCTTGCTAAATCTAGCTTTCATATAGAAATTGTTCAGGTTATTTTTACACAAATCCGTAGAACGCCATCAACTACCTATGAAGTGGAATAGCACAAAAATAGAATACGCCCAAACCTGTATCCATCAGCTAGTTGAGGCTGTTGTGGAGCTTTTGCCTGATGCCCCAGCAGTGGTGTTTGAACATGAGAGCCTCACCTATCGCCAGTTGAACAGTCGCGCCAACGTCCTAGCGCATCACCTACAGGCATTGGGCGTCGGTCCAGAGGTGTTGGTAGGCATCTGCATGGAGCGTTCTCTAGAAATGGTAGTGGGACTGTTGGGTATTCTTAAGGCGGGAGGAGCTTATGTGCCGCTTGACCCAGCTTACCCAACTGAGCGATTGGCGTTCATGCTGGAAGACACTCAAATATCAGTGCTGCTAACCCAAGCGCGGTTGGTCAAGTCTCTTCCTCCCCACTCTTCGCAGGTTGTCTGCCTGGACACACAATGGCAGGAGATTGCTTTCCACAGTGAGGAGAACCCAATCAGTGCGGTAACGCCAGATAACCTAGCCTACGTAATCTACACTTCCGGTTCAACAGGCAGACCAAAGGGAGTGGCTATGAGTCACC
>CAZZXJ010000774.1:0-3015 GCA_964657905.1 uncultured Stigonema sp. | reverse complement strand
AGTTGGTGAGGGCATCTTTAAGAGTGTTCCATTGAGGTAGCACAACACCATCTCTACTATGAGTAGGCTGGGGGAATGTGACTGATTCACCATCTCTTGAGCCAATAAATATTACTCGCTCTCTGTTTTGGGGAACACCATAATCTGCTGCTTCTAAGAGATTGTACACAACTCGATACCCGAGACGCTTCATTTCTATCAAAACTACCTCAAGAGCAGAACCAGGGATTTCATCTACTTCCAAAGGAGGATAACCAGATCCTCGATTCAGATGAGGTCTATGACGGATGGGGGCTGAGAGTAAACCTTTAACATTTTCCATCACAAAAAAACGTGGCTGTACTTGCTCAATGATGCGTATGAAGTCCATAAACAGACTGCCACGGGGATCCATAACTGAGCCACGTTTCCCTGCTGTGCTGAAGGGTTGACAAGGAGGACCGCCAGTCACCAAATCTACTTCACCGGGGTGCAAAGATCTGCCAAGGTCAAGAACACTTCCCCCCTCTTCCAAAAGATTTTGAGCAGTGATGTTTTGTAAATCTCTTGAAGCGCTATTGAGGTGAGGTCGGTTTATGGCTATGGTCTTTGCAGCATCAGGATCTTTCTCAACTATATTTACTGTCTGGAAACCTGCCTGTTCCATCCCAATATCTAGCCCACCTGCTCCTGTAAACAAACTGATTGATATTGCTGTATTGTCTATCAATATTTTTACCCCTCAAGCCTTTATTTTTAAAACAATATATAAGAATTGCTGAACACTTAAAGTTGGCTTAATGCTAACGGTAAATACCTGTAATGCCAATAGGGTAAGCACTTAGAAGCATTGCTTCAGGGATGCAATCCCCCCTGAGATACTGCTAAAACAAGTCTAGTTTAATCAACTTGATTCAACTTTTCCCTAATAATCCTTTCCATCTCTGGCAAAGGTAAATCTGCTGGGTAGCGAACTGCATCACGATTACGATTTATTAACTCCCCCAAAGCTTCACTAAAAGCTTCATCGTCATCCCTGTGAGATGAAAGATAATGCTTCAACTGGACAATGCTCATTTCTTTTAAGTTAGGCATCAGACAAACTCCCATTCCCCATTTTGGTTAATGACTATTGCCAGATTATCGTTCACTCCGGCTTGAATGTAGAGCGTTTTCAACGAATGGTCGTACCGGAAGACGTTAATGGGCTGAAATGTATTTGAAAGCATCTGGCAGAGAAATATATTAACAACTGCCTGTGTTTCTGTGGGCAAAAACGCAACTCCTTGTATTCTAACTATGTCAACAGCTAAGGGAAAGAAAAGACTAAAAAACTCGCCAGTATTTTATGACAAGTTGAAAAAACAAAGGTCAGTTAATTTAACTGATACAGCAAGGCGATCGCCCTTCTACTGGTCACGGAAGAAATTTACTTTTGTGTTTCAGATCACTAAGAGTAATATTACTTATTTTTTTACTACATATTTTTTACCTTATACCTTATGTAAATGCTAGAATCCTGAGTTAAGAAGTTAGGATACCTCAATGCCAGTTGCAGCGAACTCAATCAAGTTTGGTACAGACGGCTGGCGGGGCGTGATTGGTGATGATTTCACCTTTGAACGTCTAGCCTTGGTCGCACCAATTGCAGCAAAAGTATTATTTAATACGTATGGTGAAAAAGTAAAAAGCCGTACAATCATTGTGGGTCACGATCGGCGGTTTATGGCGGAGGACTTTGCCCGTAAAGTAGCGGAAGTTGTCTCCGCTGCTGGATTTGATGTACTGCTGACCGAAAACTATGCCCCAACCCCGGCTTTTAGTTGGGAGGCAAAACAACAGAATGCTTTGGGCGCATTGGTAGTTACCGCTAGTCATAATCCAGGGCAATATTTGGGATTAAAGGTCAAAAGCGCTTTTGGTGGTTCTGCACCGCCAGAAGTTACCAAACAGATAGAAGAACTTTTATCTGATGAAGTACCGCCCGCATTAACCCCAGGCAAAATAGAGAAAATTAATGCTTGGCACAGTTATTGTCAAGCACTATCTGGTAAAGTCAATATTGCTAAAATTCGCGATGCCATGCAAGCAGGCAAACTGACAGTATTTGCCGACGTTATGCATGGCGCTGCGGCTGGCGGATTGGCGATGCTACTTGGTAATGAGGTCAAAGAAATCAACAGCAATCGTGACCCAATGTTTGGTGGCGGTGCGCCAGAACCTTTGCCTAAGTACCTTTCACAGTTATTTGAGGTGATGCGGACTCACAGAGAAACAAATCCAACTTCTTTAGCTGTAGGATTGGTATTTGACGGGGACTGCGATCGCATAGCAGCTGTAGATGGCGCAAGCAACTTCCTTAGTTCCCAAGTCTTAATCCCCATATTAATCGACCACTTAACCCTAAGACGCGGCTTCACTGGTGAAGTGGTAAAAACCGTCAGTGGTTCTGACTTGATGCCTCGTGTAGCAGCACTTCATAAATTGTCAGTGTTTGAAACACCTGTTGGTTATAAGTACATTGCTGATAGAATGTTAGTAGCTGAGGTCTTGCTGGGCGGAGAAGAGTCGGGAGGCATTGGTTATGGCAGCCACATTCCCGAACGAGATGCACTTCTTTCCGCATTGTACGTACTAGAAGCAATGGTCGAATCAGGGTTGGATTTGGGTGACTATTATCGCCACTTGCAATCTTCAACAGGTTTCACCTCCGCATACGATCGCATCGATTTGCCCCTTGCCAACATGGAGGTGAGATCGCGCCTTTTGCAACAACTGCAAACCCAACCTTTAACAGAAATTGCCGGACAACCAGTGATTGATTGCCAAACAATTGACGGCTACAAATTCCGCCTAGCCGACAACAGCTGGTTAATGATTCGTTTCAGCGGCACCGAACCAGTTTTACGCCTCTACTGCGAAGCACCTACCCTCCCGCAGGTGCATCACACTTTAGCATGGGCAAAACAGTGGGCAGAATGATAGTTGTTAGTTGTTAGTTGTTTACCAATGACAAATGACAAATGACCAATGACC
>CAZZXJ010000773.1:0-3021 GCA_964657905.1 uncultured Stigonema sp. | reverse complement strand
ACGAATTACGAATTACGAACTACGAATTTTTAATTATTTTCCCTTACACCCCAACTTCTGTCAAGGAGGACGCTCATTTTCAAAAAACGAGTCCGTCTTATTCTAAAATTTTACACGGGAGCCTTCCCATAATTTACTGTTAGCTGAGGAGTTGTGTTGTGGACTTATCCCGTATTCCTGCCCAACCTAAACCAGGTCTAATTAACGTTCTGATCGAAATCCCAGGCGGGAGTAAAAATAAATACGAATACGACAAGGATCTGCACGCTTTTGCCCTAGACCGCGTACTTTACTCATCAGTACAATATCCATTTGACTACGGCTTTATACCCAACACTCTGGCTGATGATGGCGATCCCCTAGATGGTATGGTAATCATTGACGAGCCAACCTTTCCTGGCTGTATAATAGCAGCAAGACCCATTGGCATGTTAGAGATGATTGATGGGGGCGATCGCGACGAAAAAATTCTTTGTGTTCCCGACAAAGATCCGCGCTACGCTTCTGTGAAATCCCTTAAAGACCTAGCACCACACCGATTAGATGAGTTAGCAGAATTTTTCCGCACATATAAAAATTTGGAGAAAAAAGTAACTGAAATTCTTGGTTGGAAGGATGTCGATCAGGTTCAGCCCTTAGTAGAAAAGTGCATCAAAGCTGGTAGGTGATTTTATACAGAAAATGCCGAAAACTTCTGAGGAGCAGTAGCGTAGCTACGTACTCCGTACTTCAGGCAGAGGATGAAGGCTAGCTGAGTCCTTTAGGACTCAGTGATATTTTCTTTTGTAAACTGCGAATAAGCTCTCTAAGTACATCACTTTGCGCTCTACTCGTTTGTTCGCAATAAGCCTTTAAGATGTCTTTTTCTTCATCGGATAACCTAAAAGTCATAGAATTACTAGGTTTTGCCATTGACATTGTAATGCTGACTACATTACAATATTAGCATCTGTTAGCGTTGCGTTAGCGACGTTAGGAGCGTCACCTTGAAAACTGAAAATATGGCGTTGTGTTGAGAAGTGCTTTTTAGCAGCCTTCAACACGTAAAATTTTACAGGCTCAAATCAGCCAACACAAGTACTATGCGTACAGGGAGAAAGACTTGAAACGGTAATTGTCCCGTTGAAAGTGCATGACAAAAGTACAACGAGTCTAGTAGCCTCAAGGCGGTAGTCAGCAGTCAGCAGAAACTACCCAGAAATGGAAACTGCAACTATGACGATGTTGGTAGTATTCAGGTAGCCTGAAACTTCGGCTTAGACCGATGCAGACAGGGTAGATGGTGTTTTGACCACCATAGGTCTAGTTGAGTATAACTAGTAACCGAAATGAATCCCCTCGCATGACGGCAGGGGAGAGTCAAAAACTTATCACTGTTCACTAAACCAAGGAACCCCTAAACGCAATGCAGCGCACGCTCCTTTTGGCAAAAATTCACAACTGCACCCTCACGGCGGCAAATCTAAACTACATGGGTAGTATCAGCATTGATCAAATTCTCTTGGATAAAGCAGGCATCTTGCCCTACGAGCAGGTGCAAGTAGTGAACATTACCAATGGCGAGCGCTTCATTACCTATGCAATCCCAGTGATCGCCAATTCAGGCGCAATTGAACTAAATGGGGCGGCAGCACGTTTAGGCATTTGTGGCGATCGCTTGATTATAATGTCTTACGGGCAGTTCACATTGGAAGAGTTAAAAACCTACTCTCCCACTGTTGTCATTGTGGACGAAAAAAACCGACTCTTAGAAGTGCGGCGCTACGATGACCTGCCGAGTTCGACCTAATTTCAAAGAAAATGTCACAATTTAAGCCTTCGCCTCCCCAAGAGCCTGTAAATGAAAAACAAAGCACCCAGCTTCAACAAAGCCAAGTGGGGGAATTTGTAGTGAAGTTCTGGGGTGTGCGGGGTTTAATTCCTACCCCAACTAGCAATACCAACCGCTATGGCGGTAACACTGCTTGTGTAGAGATGCACGTAGACGGAACTCGCTTGATTTTTGATGGCGGTACAGGCTTACGCGTACTGGGAAAAAGTTGGTTGGAACTGCAACAGCCACAAGAAGCCCATTTATTTTTTACCAACTCCCAATCAAATCGCATTCAAGGTTTTCCCTTTTTTGCCCCGGCATTTGTTGCGGAAAATTGCTTCCATATTTACGGAACAGCCGCCTCAAATGGAGCCTCGATCAAACAATCCTTGTGCGACCAAATGCTTCAGCCGCATTTTCCTTACCCCTTACAGGTCATGCAGTCTGAATTACAGTTTCACCATCTGACTCCTGCTAGGGTAGTGAAGTTAGACAATATCAACGTGACAACGGCATTAATCAATCATACTCAAAAGTCGATGGGCTACCGAGTTACCTGGCAGGAATACAGCGTTGCTTATGTCACAGATTTGGATCAGCGCACTAATAAATCGGACCGAGAACACATTGCACACCTCATTAAAAGTGTTGATTTGCTGATTGCTAATGCCACCTACACTCCAAGGGCAGGTAACCATCCCGACTCCGATTTCCACTGGCTGAGTGCTGTGGATTTAGCCAATAATGCAGGCGTTAAACGGCTTGTGATCACTCACCATCACCCAGATGATCACGATGATTTTCTTGACCAAGTTCAAGCCGAAGTTAAATCTGCCTTTCCTAAAGCATTACTAGCTCGTGAAGGGTTAATCTTACCTGTGGTGTGACAGGTTAAAAACGCCCCAATTTGGGCTGGTGTTGCTTCACCCAGCAGCATCATCTTGGTTGCCGTGGCTGCTTCCGCACGAGTTAAATTTTCTCCTGTGTGCTCCCCACTAAGTACTTATGCAAAAATATTTATGTCATTGCGAACGAAGTGAAGCAATCTCAAACCCCTGCGATTGCTAAGAAAGCGGGAAGCCCCCTCCGGGGTCTACATTCCGCTGACGCGACCTTCGCAATGACATTGTATATTTAATTTTGCCTGACTACTTAGTACACCACGGCGGAATTAGAGTTACCATCCCAAACAGCCAAAAACCTTGTAT
>CAZZXJ010000772.1:0-3025 GCA_964657905.1 uncultured Stigonema sp. | reverse complement strand
GGCGATCGCTGGTGTTTGTGTGCTTCTCGCTGGCAAGAAGCTCTCGATGCTGGCGTCGCTCCACCAGTCATCTTATCCGCCACCCATCCCAGAGCTTTGGAAGTCGTTTCCCTAAACGAACTGGAAAAACATGCCCTAACTTCCTCCTAATCTGCTAAATTTTAGGCTAATTGCAAAGTTCAAGGATTCAGGATCAAAGTCAAATCGAGGACAAACCCAGGTAGCACGTCTTCGCCTGAAAGTGTCGGTGGTTGGTCAAAAGAGAAATTGATAATTTCTACATCAGTTGAAGGTCGGTAGATTTCAACTAAGGGCGTTTGGGGATCAATCAGCCAACCTAAACGAGCACCGTTATCTCGGTATTCCCGCATTTTTGAGCGCAATTTCTCTAGGGAATCAGTTTCAGATCGCAGTTCGATCACAAAATCTGGACACAGTGGAGGGAAGCGCCGCCTTTCGTCACGGGACAATGCTTCCCATCGTTGTAGTATCACCCAGGAAGCATCTGGGCTCCGTTTGGAGCCATTGGGCAATCTGAAGACAGTGGAGGAGTCAAAGACTTTTCCCAACTTTGTCTGACGATTCCACAAATTGAGATCCGTCGTCAAATCAGTATTCCTAATGCCACTTTCTCCACCAGTTGGCGACATGATTATTAGTTCTCCCTCAGCAGTAAGTTCTAACCGCCATTCTTCATTAACTACACACAGCTGATAAAACTGCTCGTCAGAGAAACCTACAGCAGGAGGTACATTCAGGGTCATTTCCATTGGTGTTTCCTAGGGCGAAGTTAATTTCATTATGAGCGATCGCCTGACTCCAAAGTTGTATGTGGGCTGACTCTCCCTGCCAATCAACAAGAGTGATAATTCCTTCAAATTAGGGTATTTTCCGTCGCCTTCGCAGTAAAAATCTATAGTCTAGTGGCTCGGCGGCTCCTAGTGTTCGATCAGACATCTTTCCCTAAGCGTGAATCTTAAATCTAGAGTAAGCAATGACCGATGAAAGCTTGTCCGAAAATATACTATATTTTAACGAAGAATCGGATTTGCCGTTAAAGGGTTTTTTCAATCTAAAATCTAAAATATAAAATCCAAAATTGCTATGACTCAGCAGCCTACCCAGCGCCTGATACGTCGAGGCAGAATATTCCCAGAACACACCATCCCGCCGGAAGAACTGGCAAAACGCCAATCTGAACTAGACGTACGTTATCAGCGTTGTCGCCCAGTTTTTAAAAGAGTCCGTGATGAGTTGATAGCCGACCATTACAACTGGTTTATCATCATTGAGCCAAATAGTGGTGACTATTTCATTGATCCTGATGAAGATGTTGCTGAGCAAAAAGCTCGTCAGCAGTACCCTTCTGGCTGGCTTGTCACTTTCCGGATCAATGAGACAGGAGCCTGTGGCATGATATGATTGCTGGGAAATTCGGCGACATAGGCGAGCTATTTTTTGAAATTGATTTGATGACAGCCGATGGAGAGATATTCCCAGTTGATGCGTTACTGGATACAGGGTTTACAACAGGCTGGTTAGCAATTAATACTCAAGACTTAGACTCATTAGGGTGGTCTGTTATAGAACGTGCGCGAACCATGAAAACAGCACGGGGCGAAGTACCTTTCGCTATGTGTGAGGGAAAGGTGATACTTGATGGAGTTGAGTTTACAATTCCAGTCCACATTGGGCCAGATATTCCAGAAACATTAATGGGTTTGCAGTGGTTGAGAACAAAGCGGTTAGTAGTAGATTTGCCATTGTTCATGTTGACCCTTGGGTAAAGTTGAAGACGCATTTTGTGGACACTCTTAGCTGCTGCTTTCGCCTGCAATAAGAGCGCAAAGTTCAAGGATTCAGGATCAAAGTCAAATCGAGGACAAACCCAGGTAGCACGTCTTCGCCTGAAAGTGTCGGTGGTTGGTCAAAAGAGAAATTGATAATTTCTACATCAGTTGAAGGTCGGTAGATTTCAACTAAGGGCGTTTGGGGATCAATCAGCCAACCTAAACGAGCACCGTTATCTCGGTATTCCCGCATTTTTGAGCGCAATTTCTCTAGGGAATCAGTTTCAGATCGCAGTTCGATCACAAAATCTGGACACAGTGGAGGGAAGCGCCGCCTTTCGTCACGGGACAATGCTTCCCATCGTTGTAGTATCACCCAGGAAGCATCTGGGCTCCGTTTGGAGCCATTGGGCAATCTGAAGACAGTGGAGGAGTCAAAGACTTTTCCCAACTTTGTCTGACGATTCCACAAATTGAGATCCGTCGTCAAATCAGTATTCCTAATGCCACTTTCTCCACCAGTTGGCGACATGATTATTAGTTCTCCCTCAGCAGTAAGTTCTAACCGCCATTCTTCATTAACTACACACAGCTGATAAAACTGCTCGTCAGAGAAACCTACAGCAGGAGGTACATGCAGGGTCATTTCCATTGGTCTTTCCCAGGGCGAAGTTAATTTCATTATGAGCGATCGCCTGACTCCAAAGTTTTATCTGGGGCGATCGCACCTGAAGGCGCAATTCAACCAGTCATTTATCAGCATCTGCTATCGCTTAATCTGAAGATATGCGAACTGAGAAAATTAATTTTAGGTGTGAACCGGAGGATAAAGAATACTTGAGAAAGTGGGCTGCAAAGGAAGGTAGAACCCTAAGCAACTTGGTGGATCGGATTGTCAAGGAAGCAATTACCAAGGATGCGGCGGAGCAAAAAGACTTACCCAAAAAGAGTAAGGGGGCAGCATGAGTGCAGAGCGGTTAGATCAAATAGAGGATGAAATGGAAAATATTAAGCAAATATTGGGTGTGGCAGCGCGGATGGCTGAAAGGAACAGTCAATCTATAGATAGGCTGACAGACCGTCTTGACCGACTGACTTCAACTGTTGATAGATTAGCTGTTTCCCAACTAAACACCGAAGAAACGATGAATCGTTTTATTCAAAACGCAGAAGCCGATCGCGCTCTTATGAGGGGAATCCAAACCGAAAACCAGCGCATCCTTCAATACCTTTTT
>CAZZXJ010000771.1:1262-3041 GCA_964657905.1 uncultured Stigonema sp. | reverse complement strand
TTCACAAAAGCAATCATTTCCAAAGTCTTCAAAAGCTTTGGATTAAATTTTTTGTGTTTATAAAGCTGAAATACAACACCTTTAACCTCAATGCTAAAAACACCAAATTACCGTATTATTCATTTGTCTAAATATTATCCTCCGGCTCCAGGGGGCATAGAAACACACGTTCAAACCCTAGCTCGATCTCAAGCTGCTTTGGGTGCGGAAGTCCACGTGGTTTGTGTGAATGGATTTGATCAGCAAGGACGTTTATCTAAGAGAACCAAGACCGTTAATGAGATGGATGGTGATGTCAGCGTTACGCGCCTCGGTCGCCTTTCATCATTGGCGCGATTGGATATCTGTCCAGAACTTCCTAGCAAACTCTGCCAATTGGTTAATGAACCAAACACCTTACTTCATCTTCATACCCCTAATCCAACAATGCTCTTAGCTTTAACGACGCTACACAAGCGTGTACCTTTGGTAATTACGCACCACAGTGACATCGTTAAGCAAAAAATTTTGAAGTATTTATTGCGTCCCTTTGAATATCTGGTTTACAGCCAAACTTCACAGATTTTAACAACTAGTTCTCAGTATATTCCAGGCTCAAAATTTTTGCAGCTTTATCGTCACAAATTGAGCTATCTTCCACTTGGTTTAGACTTTTCAAATTACATGAAACCAAATCAAAGAGCAGTTGCTTTCAGCCACAGTTTAAAGGAAAAATATGCAGGACCAATCTGGCTGGCAGTCGGGAGACTTGTCTATTACAAAGCACTGCATATAGCAATTGAAGCTCTAAGTCTGGTGTCGGGAACACTCATGATCATTGGCGTTGGACCCTTGGAGCAACAACTGAAAACTCTGGCAAAAAATTTGGGAGTAGAAGATCGCATTGTCTGGTTAGGTCATGTGACTGAGGATCAGCTTGTGGGTGCTTATCATGCTGCGACATCTCTTTGGTTTCCTTCTAACTTACGCAGTGAGGGATTTGGGTTAGTTCAGGTCGAAGCAATGGCCAGTGGTTGTCCTGTCATTAATGCCAATATTCCCTGTAGTGGTGTTCCTTGGGTTAGCCGAAATGAACAGGAAGGCTTAACTGTACCGATTAACGACCCAGTTGCTTTAGCTCGGGCAGCAAAACGTCTGCTCGACGAACCTGGTTTGCGTAACCGATTAGTGACAGAAAGCTACAAACGAGCTAAGTATTTTAACCATAGAACAATGACTCAACGAAGTTTTGAATTATATGAAGAAGTTTTGAGTCAAGAGTGGAACTATACGGATATAACAAAACCAGTCAATTTGCTATGAAACTTTTACATGTATATGCAGGAAATCTGTTTGGCGGGGTAGAAACACTGCTGGTGACACTGGCACAAGAGCGAAGTCAGTGTCCGCAGATGCAGCCTCACTTTGCTTTGTGCTTTGAGGGTAGATTAGCAGATGAACTGCGAAGCTTAGATGCAAGGGTTAATCTGCTGGGCAACGTGCGGGTGAGTCGCCCTTGGACGGTGTGGAGAGCTAGATCGCAACTCCAACAACTTTTGAGGCAAGAGCAATTTGATGTCGTGATTTGTCATTCTTGCTGGCCGCAAGCAATTTTTGGGTCGGTTGTCAGAGCTAACCATCTGCCACTCATCTTTTGGTGTCATGACACGCCTAATGGTAGACATCTTTTAGAGCGGTGGGCAAAGCTGGTTCCACCAGACTTGGTGATTGCCAATAGTCGTTATACCCAAGCTGCTGTGACGAAACTCTATCCTAAAACTCACAGTGATGTCCTTTATT
>CAZZXJ010000771.1:0-1162 GCA_964657905.1 uncultured Stigonema sp. | reverse complement strand
CTGGAAATAGATTTAATCCGAATATTTACGGAGTGCAGTTTGACTGAAGTTCAAATAGAATACAGCCATTATGGTCGTATACCTTTTACACCTTGGCACTGGTTCAGAAGTCTGGGTTTTCACGGACGGGCATTCAGTGACAATATCCTTTGTGTAGGTCAGAAACTAAAGATACAAGCATGTACTGTTTAGCTGAAGGTTGATTTTATGAGAATTTCTGGAATTTTGAAACCGGAATACTTTTATCAACCAAAAGTTGCTTTGCAACGACTAGTACCATTTCGTCCACTATCAACTACTGAATTTGTGGAGCAAAGGCTGCCTTGGGGTATGGATATTAGAGTTCGCCCACTTGAAGAACATGGACGAATTCTTTCTACACTTGGAGTCATTGATTTGGCGGTCACAGAAACTCTATGGCGGTTAACTGAACCAGGAGAGTTAGTAGTTGATATCGGGGCTAATATCGGTTACATGACAGCAGTTTTAGCTGCCCGGGTTGCTTCTATTCATGGAGGGTGTGTTTGGGCTTTTGAAGCTCATCCAGAAATATTTGCAGAGCTAAAATATAATGTTGAACAATGGAAAAAAAAATTAACAAACACACAGTTTATCACTCAAAATATTGCTGTATCGGAGCAAAGGGGTACTGTAAAACTGAGTATTCCTGAATCTTTTAGCACTAATCGAGGTCTTGCTACTGTTCTTACCAATGATGAAAATGTAAAGGAATCGAGTCAAACAAATGCAAAATATTTAATTGTAGAATCATGCACTTTAGATGACATCTTTCCGACGCAAGAGATAGGAATTTTGAAAATAGATGTAGAAGGTCATGAACTCCAAGTCATTAAAGGAGCAATAAATTTATTAAAACAAGGTAGAGTACGTGATTGTGTTTTTGAAGAGCATCATGAGTATCCTACTCCAGTAACTACATTTTTTGAAACAATGGGTTACAGAGTTTTTAGAATTAAAAGAAATTTCCAAAGTGTTGCTCTCTTAGCTCCTAATTCTAAAATCGTACGTACTCATTGGCAACCAACAAGTTTTATGGCTACTCGGAATCCTGACCGTGCAATTAGTGCTTTTGAGAAACCTGTATGGCAAGTTTTAAACTTAACCAAATAGGAATATTAATTGAGGTTACTTTATGTTAAAT
>CAZZXJ010000770.1:0-3042 GCA_964657905.1 uncultured Stigonema sp. | reverse complement strand
GGTAATGTAAACCAAAAAGTTGCCCCTGCTTGCGGGGCACTGTTCACACCAATTTCGCCACCGTGAGCAGTGATAATTTGCTTGCACAGATACAACCCCAATCCTAAACTTATAGAATTGCGGACATTGGGACCACGGAAGTAAAGGTCAAACAGGCGATCGCACTGTTGTTGACTCATTCCCACACCGTTGTCAGAGACAGTGCAATAAATCTTATTCCCCTCAATGATAGCGTTAAGGGTAATGCTCAACCCTGGGGGATTATGTTTGACAGCATTGACAATCAAGTTGGAGAATACTCGCCATAATTGCGTAGGATCGGCATTGACTGAGGGTAAATCTGCTGAAACTAAATTTTTCAGAGTTGCTTGATTTTCTGTCAGCATTGGTTCCAAGTCAGCGATCGCCCCTGACACCAAAGAGTGCAGTTGCAATCTTTGGCGTTGCAAGACAATGCCTTGGACTTCGTTGACATGAGCTTCCATCAACGAGTTAATCAAGTTAAGTTGGCGATCGCTACTTTGTACCATCCGCTCTAAAATTGAACGCGCCACAGGAATGAGGGATGAGGAGGATGATATTACGGGAGCGTCTTTCCCTACTGCCCCATTTAGCAAATTCCTTAGCACCATTAAAGTACCAAGCACTGGGTTACGTAAGTCATGGGAAACTGCATGGAAAAATACCCGTAGCGCTTCCTCTGTTCGCTTGCGTTCGCTAATGTCCAGAATTACTCCCACTAAACCGCCTAGCGTACCATCTGCTCTTGAGAAAGTTGCCTTGTAAAATATGACATCATGCTTCTTGCCATCCTTGTACACAACAGAACCTTCATAAGTCTGAACTCCCTGCTCCTCAAACAGTACCTTATCCGCTTGATGGTATTGGTCGGCAAGTTCCTTAGGTGCTAAATCATAAACAGATTTGCTGATAATCTGCTCTTTGCTCAAACCTAGGGCTGACTCAAAAGCCTGATTACAGCCAACATAAAAGCCTTGAGAGTTCTGATAAAAGACGGGTGCGGGAATGGTATCAATTAAAACTTGGAGAAAATCTAACTGTTCCTGTAATGCTGTTTCCGCTAGCTTGCGCTTGGTAATGTCTTCAATCAGCCCTTCGTAGTAAAGTAGCTCTTGGTTTTCATCACGTACTGCGTATGCCTTTTCTGAAATCCAGACGATGCTACCGTCTCGACGATAAATTTGGGACTCAAACCCTGATACGCTGCCAAACTGTTCTATCAAGCGCACAAACTCCGCATAACGCTGCGGATCAACATACAATTGATGTTCAATATCAGTGAATGCTGTTACCTCTTCCGGAGAAGAGTAGCCATAAATACGTGCTAATGCGGGATTTGCAGTGATGTAACGTCCATCAGGAGTGCTTTGGAAAATGCCTTCAACTGCGTTTTCAAAGATACTGCGATATTTAACTTCTGCAACCCCTAGTCTCTGATAGGCAGTTTCCAGTTCTTTGCGGGCATAAAACTCAGAGCGTTGTAAGCATTCGTACAGGTACACCGCCAAATCGCAGATGAAACATACCCAAAAAAGAGACAAAATCAACGTTACATCGTAGATCGGCTGATCATTGTATGGCGGCGGTAGTTTAAGTCCAAGGGCTGTATTCACAACGAAGTAGTAGATTAGCACTCCCAACTGTGAACCAAGGTGAAGATACCAGCGCATTGGTATAAGCGTAGCTTGAGTCACAAAAGTGATCAGCCAAGCTAATTGATCCGGTAGAGCGAAACCTTTGAGAGTGGAGACAAATTGCTCAACTAGAGTGAAAGAAAAGGATTGGCATAGGAAAAGCAGCCCTAGATGACGCCGAGCTATTTTCGTTTGCTGTAGAGCCAAACACCCCAACAAACATAGGAAGATGGAGATATTGATAGTTAAAACAAGGTTTTCGATGTCCTGTGTCAGCTTTGGTACTTCTTGAAGCTGAAATAATTCCTCAAAAATATCTCTTAAGATAAATGTAAATGCGCAGGCAATGGAAATCCATAGTCCCAAACGCAACCGCTGCCACATAAAGCGATCACGCCAAACTTTGTATTCAAGGGTAGTTGGCTCACCTGTTGGCGATATTAGACAAGGAAAGGCTTTTCGACTATACTTCCGCACTGTTCTCAATACGGTTGCCTTGAGCGTCTGACCAAATCTTCCCATAGCAAGGAAGGCCTTTGCCTTCTTCATCACTGCCTTTGCCTCCTCACTTTAAAAATTTTGGATTTTAGATTTGCGATTTTGGATTATACCTATAGGTAGTACAGCGCGACGGAAATAACCAGACAGTTAGAAACAGCTTAAAACAAGCGTCTATCTATGTATTATTCAAGGGCAAGATTCCTGACTCCTGACTAAGAGCACTAGTTTCTTAAGTACGGAAACACTCATAATAACTGCTCCCTGGCTCCTCCTGGCAACACCAGCGCTAAATCTAAAATTGCTCAGATGGGGTTGCTAGCGGTAGGGTGAACCAGAAGGTTAACCCGCGCTTGCGGTTACTGCTGAATACGCCCATTTCACCGCCGTGTGCCTTGATAATTTGCCGACAAAGAAACATTTTTAAGCCAATGCCTGTTGAACATCGGGCTTGTGGATCGCGTATAGACAAATCGAATAGGCGATCGCACTCTAACTTGTTCATCCCCACACCGTTATCTTGAATAGTACAGCGAATCATTGCCGTCTCAACTGTAGCTTTCAGCGTAAAGTTTAATCCTGGAGGATTGTTTTGCAAACTTTGAGTAAACAAATTGACAAAAACTTTCTGCAACTGCGTCGGATCGGCAAAGACCAACGGTAAATTCTCCGGAACCAAGTTGTTGACATTAGCTTGATTTTGTGCAAACACCTGTGACAAGTCTTTGATAATTGCTGTCAGCAGCGTACTAAAATTCACAACTTCACCCTGGAGGACCACTCCTTGCTCAACGCTTGCGTGAATTTCTAGCAATGAGTTAATCATCCCCAGTTGGCGGTCATTGCCTTGAATCATTCGCTCGATAATAGAGCGAGATACGGGGATTGT
>CAZZXJ010000769.1:1954-3051 GCA_964657905.1 uncultured Stigonema sp. | reverse complement strand
ATTTTTCCAGGTTCTGCTGGAAAACGCGATCTCTTTAACTGGTGGCTTGTCGAGGTCGTTCCCGCTGCTTGGTGTCTGCGGCTTCCCAATATCTACACCGTCAACAACCCACGTATGGGTGGGGCTTGAAAAATAGCCTGTTGGGACGAAATGCGCCCTTGTCTCTCGCTTCGGCGATCGCATTCATCGCCTGATTGTGCATACGATCAAAAATCTCTGCCTGACTTCCCTAGTATCAACTTTTCTAGGTGAATATCCACGAGAGTTTACCTTTCTTCTAGACATGAGAGTCAATTAGATGATTCAAATTTCCGATATATGGAATTGCGCCATATCTACCTTTAATATAATCACTCTCAAATGAAGCATCGTTACGTACTTTGTATTCTGCTAGAGAGTACAAATCTGTTGCACCATATCTATTCTTTTCAGCAAACCAAATCTGATCTCTACGAAAAAGCTTATTGCTAAGCAAATTAGTATCGTGAGTCATGAATATTAACTGAGCATTACTTGGATTAGTTTCGTTGGAATTAAATAATTCAACAATTGCACGACTGATCAAAGGATGAATTCTAGCATCGAATTCATCAATAATTAGAACTTTACCATTTTTCAGTGTGTCAACAAGAGGTCCTGCCAAAGCAAAGACTTTTTGAGTTCCCTCAGACTCTTGATCATCTAAATCAAACATATCTGTAGATACATGATTTCCTTTTTCATCAAATTTTCGGTGTAGGGTTTGAACTGATATTACTTTTCTTCCACCATTTTTGAGAATGAAATTCTTTATTTCGTCTTGCAGTTCACTAGGCAAAGAATCAACAGTAAATTCACTTTCTTCTACCTTGACATCGCCAAATCCTAAATCTAATTTTTTGAGCAACTGAAGAATTTCATCTTTATTTTCGTTATTCATTAAACAACTAACTGTGTATCCTCGATAACCTCTATCATCTAAACCAGAGATAACTTTGACTCTGTTTGTCAGCCAATCCAAGATTTTTTCGGCAATCTTGACATTGAATTGAGCAGATACAGACAAAAAGAGGGAATTATGTCTTGTTTTCTGCTGAATACCATCAGCTTTATATGTT
>CAZZXJ010000769.1:0-1854 GCA_964657905.1 uncultured Stigonema sp. | reverse complement strand
TGTTATTGAGGCACGTCGGCGTCAGTGTCGAGAGTATCAAAATATTTTTCAATTCGCACTTTTGGGAAAACTTTGTGATCTACTGAATCTATCGGTATTAAGGTCAAGTGCGATCGCGAATCTTAATGAGAAAAGTTACTCTGAGGAGTCGAAACTCTGAAAAAGGAGGACTTGCAAGCCAAGGCGGCCTTAATTCGAGAGCAATACCTTGGGAAAGCCATTGGTAAAAGCAATGTTGCGATTGCCGAGTTATACCTCACTGGGAATGTAGCATTTTGTGCAGGAGCAACATCTAAAGGTGGTAACAAAAGCCCGATTTCTAAGATACCCAAACCTAAGTCAGCAGGAGGGCAGTTTGAACCAGCCACTGACTCTCGTACTCAGCGCCTTATGGACACTGATGCTGAGTACAAAGTTTTGTCTGAAATTGCTGATACCCTTGAGATGTTCTACGATCTTCAAGTAGAGGGTAAGCTCTACCTTTATACTGAGTTCCAACCATGTGAAAGTTGTAATAGTGTTCTGAGACAGTTTGAGGAGAAGTTCCCGCATATCAAGATAGAGGTTTTCTGGGACTATCCATATCCACCCGAATCTTAAAGAGGCAGAAATTAGCTATGACTCAGGAATGGAGAAGTTCTACAGATAAAAGGTTGTTCTTGCTACGTAACGTGCCTAACGCCCTTCAAGGTGTGCTAAGTAAGGCATGGCAGCAACACTATGAAGAACTCTACGAACCCGAGGCAGAAGGCGCGGCTTCACTTCAAGATGCTTTAAATGAAATCTTGGTATTGTTTCAGGGTCGTAACCAAACACTGAGCCATTTTCGGTATGTTTGGATGGCGTTGATATTAGCCTCAGTTGTAGAGCCTACAGTTAAATATTATCAACCTAATAGCTTGATTCCACAGGAAACTATTAAACGGATAGCATTTTGGCTGCTAGAAACTCTTGGGAAAGAGCTTGATTCTAAAATGCAATTCGCTCAGGTTGCCAGAGAGAAAGAGGCAAACGCTATATTAGATGTCTTTCGTCTTTTTACTGAAAATAAGGAAATAGCAAGCTTTCAAGTATTATCTGAAGCCTTAGATGTTTATAGTAGTGCGATTAAAACACTTGATTATAATCAATCCCTAGAGGCATTATTGGATATTTTAGACGACTGCCTAGAGGGTTATGCTATCTTCCCCGGTTCCTACGGACGACGTGAATTATTTGATTGGTGGCTACTAGAGGTCGTACCCGCAAGTTGGTATTTATTTCCTCCTAGTTCTATTTACTCAGTAGATCAATTAGCACATCAGAAAAGTATTGCGTTTCGTCAGATGGATAAATTAGAAAAAATTAGCTCTGCAATGTGGTCTATTATCTTGACAAGCTTTCAAAGTAGAGAGAGGTCAAGTCGGCAAACTTTCCATAACACATTTGATTATTATTCAAATAAGATAGAATTGGATTTCAAACTTGGGGATGGTAACTTTAGTCCAAATAAAATTGGCAGTATCTACGATACCATTTAATTGGTTTTTAAGTTCAAGAGAGGACTTAGTGTAATGAGTAACCAGCAAGACGTTATCGCTAAATTACTGAAAACTTTTGGTGAGAAAGATGCTGATAGCGAAGAAGAAAAAAACTACGGAGAGGAATATCTTGTTCAGCTTAAATCAGCTTGCAAAAATTTTTTGAGAAAAGAATCTTTTGAAGTTGGACAGATTGTGAAATGGAAGGAGAATTTGAAGAATAGAAGGCTTCCGCACAAGAATCAGCCAGCCATTGTTATTACCATATTAGATGAACCTGTAATCAGCACGGATGATGAATCTGGTAGCCCCTACTTCTTAGAAACTTTAGATA
>CAZZXJ010000768.1:0-3055 GCA_964657905.1 uncultured Stigonema sp. | reverse complement strand
CCCATGCCCCATGCCCTATTAACCAAAATGCAAATTCGTCGCCGTTCACCCAACCCATCTGTTGCTGTTTCTATAATGTTGTATCAGGTTGCCGTGCCTGAGCAAGAGCCAAAAAATATCTTAGAGGAAATTGTTTGGCACAAAGAAGTAGAAGTTGACAAAATGCGGGAAAAGGTATCGTTGCAAGAGTTACAACGTCAAGCACTTACGACCCCGCCAACTCGTGATTTTCTAGCAGCACTGCAACAAGGCAAGACTAAGCCAGCTTTGATTGCTGAGGTTAAAAAAGCTTCACCTAGTAAAGGGATTTTACGGGCAGATTTTGATCCAGTAGAGATCGCACAGAAATATCAGCTAGGCGGTGCTAGTTGTCTTTCTGTGCTAACGGATGAAAAGTTTTTTGCAGGGAGTTTTGACAACTTAGCTCTTGTTCGCGCCGCAGTGGATTTGCCACTACTGTGCAAGGATTTTGTGATATATCCTTACCAGATGTACTTGGCGCGTGTTCGAGGTGCAGATGCAGTATTATTGATTGCCGCTATACTTAGCGATCAAGATTTGCAATACTTTATCAAAATTGCCAATGCGCTGAAAATGACAGCTTTGATAGAAGTCCATTCTCTGGCAGAACTTGACCGCGTGTTAGCCATAGATGGCGTCTCCTTGGTAGGTATTAATAATCGCAACTTAGAAGATTTCTCTGTTGAGTTGCAAACTACTTGCAAATTGTTAGCAGCTAGGGGTAAGGAATTGCAAGAACGGAACATCCTGGTAGTGAGCGAGTCAGGATTACATAGACCAGATGACCTGACTGTTGTAGTACAAGCAGGAGCATCCGCAGTCCTGATTGGAGAATCTTTGGTGAAAGAGCTAGATCCAGAGTTAGCGATCGCCAATCTTTTTACCAAATCTGATGACTAGATAAATCTAGGTTTTCACCAAAGAATATTTACTTATGTAACAATTTAAATACTGACAAGGGATTTCTAATTAATCCAACAGCTAAAATCTAAAATCCAAAATCAATTTCATGCAGTCAATTCCTCTGCCTTCACCTATCCACTACGAACTTATACTGCAATTGTTAGAAAGACAAACTATGTTAGCAGTCAATGACGACCCAAACTTGCGGCATCAGGTGAATCAGCTAATTATTACCCTCCGTAAAGCAGTTGTTCAGCAAAAGCACTTAGAAGAAATTTGCCAGTTTTCTGCACTACAAGTTGACCACCGTTGGTCGGTCAATCATCTTAGTACTGATTAAGTTGCCACGACTGATTGATGACAGCCCTGATAATGTTGTAGAAGTAAGCTGAACACATCGCTAACGCAGTCGCCGCATTCTTCGGGCTAACCCTACCGCAAAATATTCGCAGAAGAGAAGTCGCACTCGTATGAGCCAGTGCGCCTATACGGGTTTCCCGTTTCGGTGCAACTGGCGTTGGTTTCCTGCGAGTGCGAACTTCTCCCAAGGGGAGACGCTTCGCACTCCTAGGAAACACAAAGGACTTACTGCAAGCAGAATCACCAACAACCAACAATCAACAAAATCAAAAGAGCGGGTTGAATTATCGACCCGCTCTCTAAATGTGTGAGTAAATGAGTATAAAACTGTCGAGTTTATTTCCCTATCTATCAGCCTGTGCCAAAGGCAGAGTCGATGTGGCATACTTCATTCTCCTGAATAAACTACTCATAAATATGCCGTCTCAAGCCAATCATAAATTTTTTCTAGCTGTTCTAGAGTAATTAACCCATACTGCCAAAGAATCATCGGCAAAGGGCCTGGATCTTGCTTGCTATGACGAAGCGCAACCGCAATCGAAGCTGCGGAAATCGCCAAATCGTTTTGCAAGAAATGAATAAGTCGAGAATAGGTCGCCGGTGACATTTGTATCTCACCTCCTTGTGTAGAGTGTATTGTCATACATCAATTCCCCATTCTTAAGTAGCCAGTAGGCAGTATTTTACCTGTCACTACGCTTTTGCCTGATATATACCACACTACAACTTGTATGGTATTTCTTTTGCATAGCGATGTGAGAAATATAAATTTTAGCGCTACTTATCTGCTTAAAGCTACAAGCAACACTTTTTCCACATCGAAGTTTTATCTTGATTTTTTACTGAGCGTACTTTACTGAAATACACTTGTAATAGTAAAAATTTCATAACCTATACTGATTGGCAACTCTTTACACGTACGCCAAAAGGTAGGTTTTTTGTAGTCTAAACGCTAAAACGTTGATACCGTCTTGGAGATAGAAGCACTTTAGGCGAGTAACATTCCATTAAATTTTATCCTTAAAATTTACTTATTTGCCAGACTGAAGGATATTTTTTTTACAAATAAGGAGCCAGCAGCCAGAATGGTTCCTACGCCATTAGTGAATGACTCATGATTCAAAGCCCAGTAGAGAAGGCAGATGCGGGAGAACTCCTGACTCCTGACTTCTGACTCCTAACTCCAAATTTATTGCGAAGTACTGGATAGGAACTCAATTTTGACGTTATCGCCTATCTTCAAACCCAATTCCGCTGCTCGCCCAGATCGCAGTTCAATCACCTGATCAATCGGCTTTCTTGGACCATAAGTAGGACAAGGATCGCTAGTGCAGGGAGGTACGTTCGAGGCAATATACTGCACGACTCCCTTCTGCATAAAGACGATATCCAGTGGCACAGGTGTATTCTTCATCCAGAAACTAATAGGTTGCGGTGACGGGAACTGAAACAGCATACCCCGATTGTTTGGCAAAGGTGGTCGATACATTAATCCCATTTCTTGCTGTTGCGGCGTCCGCGCCACTTCCAACAGCAGGGTTGTGCCATTAGGAACAATCGCTCGACCTGAAATTGGTAGTTGTTGACCAGTATTCATTACAGGTGGTGTTTGAGCCAAATTAGGAGGTGTTTGAGTTTGAGTATCAGGCGTCACAGTGGGAGGAACCGCAGGCGTTGGAGCAGAACAGCTAATTAGTAAAACGCCGATCACAATCGAGAGTACACTTAGCCAAGGAACCATAACAATTTTAGTCATTAGTCATTAGTCATT
>CAZZXJ010000767.1:0-3076 GCA_964657905.1 uncultured Stigonema sp. | reverse complement strand
AACTAACAATTAAAATCGTAAATAATACATGATCTGGGCGATCGCATCACCTGGTAAGTTCAGCCGTCGCTGGAAATCAACCAAGTTCCGGTAAGGTCCAGATGATAAGCGATTTTGCACCACTACTTGCGCCAGAGATAAATCAATAAACGGCACTGAGGTCAAACTCTCAACTGTTGCAGTGTTGGGGTTAACTAAGTAAGTGGGATTCACGAGAGCTTCGTCGTCATAATAGCTAAAATTCAGAATTGGCAGGAGTGGTAAGAGCCTATGTACTGACATACTTAAGGCAGCAGCAATATCTTCTATGCAGTAAAATTTCACCCCGGCATTTTGTAGTTCCACAAGCGATCGCGCTTGGTGAATTGATAACCCTGGTAGGCGCAACCAATCATCTACAGTTGCTTGATTGGTATCAATGCGGATACCCAGTTCCACCGCCAGAGCAATTTCCTCCCCAGATTGTAGTCGGTAATAGGGGTCGTTAAGGAGTTTGGAGCGAAGTTTTTGCAACTTAGGATTCAAAGGTAGCCAATTTTTCATAACTGTTGCTTGCTTCAAGAAATTTGCTCTAGCAACTGACGGCGCTTTTGCTCAAATTCGTACTCAGAAATCAGTCCATCTTGACGAAGAGCATCTAAGGAACGCAAAGCGTCGGCAATGGCCACCACTTGCTTACTAGCGTTGTGTGAGGAGTTTATGGCTCTTTTACCCAGATTAAAATTACGATCAAAAGCTTCTTCGTCTTGGGCTAAATACCAAACTCCCTCAATAGCGCTAGCTACCTTAGGAATAGGTGTCCAGGAAAGTAACACATACAATAGACCCCAAAGTGGCTGCCCCAGATAAAATTTATGTAATCCTGAAATTGTCAGCGTACCTGAAAAAGCTAAAATTGCGGCAACGCTGCGGCTTTTTCTATTATTAAACATATTCCCAATAAATCTACCAATATCACAATTCCCAACTCAAACAGCCATAGTAGCAAACCACCTTGCTCAATACAGTACTGCTGCTCTCTAGATAAAACCCAATATCTGAATCTATTTTAGCTTTGTCTGCGCGGAAGCCCCACACCGCCCGCCCTATTAGGGCTTGGTGTTGGGATTTTGAGCCACTCCGCAAGCTAAAAGCTACGCGGATTCTGGCTGAAAGTTGGGATCAACTGGAAACACTTCCCAGTTGAAATCTCGGTCAAAAACCTTACTCACACCGAAGCTTGTTCACTAGATGAATTCCGTAGACTAAAATAAAGACAGAGGCAAAAGTATGAGAGCTACTGAGTGGTACAACTCAGTTGAAGAAAAGCAAAATGGGATTCTTTGACTCTGAGATAGTTCAGCAAGAAGCAAAGCAGCTGTTTGAGGATTATCAAGCACTAATCAAGCTTGGTAATAACTACGGCAAATTTGACCGCGAGGGCAAAAAGCTGTTTATTGAGCAAATGGAAGCTATGATGGAGCGCTATGGCATCTTTATGAAGCGCTTTGAGCTTTCAGAAGATTTCATGGCGCAAATGACTATGGAGCAGCTTAAAACTCAACTCAACCAGTTTGGCGTTACCCCCCAACAAATGTTTGAGCAAATGTACGTTACTTTACAACGGATGAAAGCCGAACTAGAAAAACAGACCTAGCTTGGCAGTGGGGAATTAAAAATTAAAAATTAAAAAGGGGAATTCTTCATTTTTAATTTTTAATTTAATTCTCTACTCTTTAGCTTTGGGGTGTGGGAACTGCGAGGGCGACTTAAAGTTTTCCACTGGTACGTTTTTTAGTGCCTTCATCATAAAATCGCGCCAAACGGGGGCGACCAGAACGCCACCCGTGGCACCGTGAGCCAAGGTTCTGTTGTCGTCCCTACCCACCCAGACAGCAGTGGTTAACTGTGGCACAGTGCCGACAAACCAAATATCCTTTTCAGAGGAAGTTGTTCCCGTCTTGCCTGCGGCTGGGCGATCTAGTGCGGCGTGTTTACCAGTACCTTCAGAAATTACTGAGCGCATCACATCGATCATTGCTGCCGATGCCCAAGGATCGAGAACTTGCTGGGGTTTGGGTGTGTTGTCTAGCAAGACATTGCCACTACTATCAGTGACACGGGCAATTATCGTTGCCGGAGACTGCCAACCATAATTGGCAAAGGTAGCATAAGCACTAGCCATTTCTAACGGGGTCACACCGATCGCACCTAAAGGCAAAGAACTTACAGGTTCCATCGGACTCGTAATTCCCAAGGTGCGGCAAGTCTCGACAACTTTATTCATCCCCACAGCTTTACCAACTTTGATCACGGGGATATTGCGAGACTGTGATACAGCATAGCGAATCGACATCGGTCCACCAAAGGTATTATCGTAGTTTTTCGGATAGTACCAACCGTTACCATCTCTATAGCCTACTGGGGTATCATAGATGGTCGAATCTGGTGTAAACTTACCACTGGCAAAGCCAGTGTAGTAAACAAACGGCTTAAAGGATGATCCTGGCTGTCGCTGGGCTTGAATTGCCCGGTTAAACTCGCTAGTTTTGGAATCTACGCCACCCACCAAGGCTTTGACAAAATGAGTGCGCGGATCAATTGCTACTAAAGCCATTTGATTCTTGGCTAATCCTTCCCCAAGCAGTCTTTCATGCCAGCGTTTTACAGTTTCCTCTGCCATTGATTGGAAGTCGGCATCAATGGTGGTTTGTACCCGCATCCCGCCTTTTAGCAGTGCCTCCCGACCAAACTTCTTCGCCAACTCCTGCGACACGGCATTTGTGACATAAGGCAGGGCACTACCTTGAAACGACCTAATTTTGCCAAGCTTGATTTTTTGTTTGAGGGCGTCGTCATGCTCTTGCTGAGTGATCCAGCCCAACTCCAGCATCCTCCCCAAAACTACTTTCTGCTGCTCTTTAGCCTTCGCCATATTGACAAACGGGCTGTATTGTTCTGGCGCTTGGATCAACGCTGCCATCATTGCTGACTCACCCAAGGTTAAATATTCAGCAGACTTATCGAAGTAACTGCGTGCTGCCGTTTGTACACCATAATTGTTATGACCCCAATAAACTTGATTGAGGTACATTTC
>CAZZXJ010000766.1:0-3085 GCA_964657905.1 uncultured Stigonema sp. | reverse complement strand
CCATGCCCCATGCCCACGAAATCCCACTCCTTTTAGGGGTGGGATGAGTTTAAGTATCCTGCACAAATCGCCGTCTTACCCGTTCAATGGTTGAGACACTGATGTCTAGAGTGGAAGCGATCGCGCTTATCTATCCAACCCCCTGACTCTTGGTTAGTATCTGCCAGTAATAACACACGTACATAATTTATTTTATATGCATCTAACCTACGTGTAATGTGAATTTTTTGTGTTTTTAGAGAGATAATCTTTTCAAAAATTTGTCGGCCCTCAAAAACTGGGTTTATCGGCGTTTGCGACTCATTTAGGACTGCTATATTCCTGTGAATTCTCTATGAGCTACCAGCTTATAAAAGCGAGTATTAAATTTTACAATTACTATTTTTTCATCCACTAGTGGTCAGCAAGTATATTTTGGGGCGTTGCTGAATTGAGGTATGAATCCGGGTGTAGAGACGTAGCACTGCTACGTCTCTACAAGGATTTTGGTCCGCACGTAAAATCATTTTCATACATGGAACTCAGCAACGCCAATATTTTTATCTGATTGCTGTGCCGAATTCACCTGAGATGCTGGCGTAGAGTGAGACACTCGATCTGTCTGTGTAACCTTTTGAATGAGTGACGAACGCCTTGCGGTACTAGGCTAAGCAGACTCGCGTGTCGCTTGTCTGCGGCTGTACAGGACTATAATCACTGCCACAAGTAAAATTGCTAGTTGGGGTAGGGTGGTTTCCCAAGTGGGGAACAAACCTAGAGGTTCCCAGCTGGGTAAAAAGCTGCCAGTATGGGAGGGGAGAACTCCCGCAACTTGCAGTGAGTGAATGCCACTACCAATGAACTTAAAGCCCAAGTAGTAAATTAATATACTGGTGACCAAAAAGAAGGGTTTGAGAGGAATTTTCAAACCTAGACCTAACATCAAGGCGGCGACCAGCACTAAAATCACCGCACCCAATCCAAACCCAGCTACCAAGTCAGTGGTGCTAATTGAGGGGGCAATACCAATGTAAAACAGCACGGTTTCTGCCCCTTCGCGAAACACTGCTAAGAAAGCCAGCAGCGCCAAAGAAAGCGCACTCTTAGTTGCCAAGGCGGAGGTCATTTGTTGATGGATGTAACCCTGCCATGCCCCCAAGGATGATTTGCTGTGCAGCCAGTAGCTGACGTAAAATAGCATCGCGGCGGCGAATAAACCCACGTAACCTTCAATGAGTTCCCGACTGCTACCAGCAGAAATTTTAGAGAAGATTGCTTGTAAGATAAAAGCTGCGACAACTGAGGCGAGAATTCCCACCCCAGCCCCCATCCAGATCCAGCGACTATAGGCTGCATTATCACTCTTTTTCAGGAAGGCTAACAGCGCCACCACCACTAACAACGCTTCCATTCCCTCACGCAGCAAGATGAGCGCTGCATCCCAGAGATTGTAACGCAAGGCATTATCGGCATAGGGTAGCAAGTCTTGTCTTAGTTGAGCGATCGCACGAGTAGCTCCTGCAACATCGTTAGATTCCACCAATCCATAGGCTAAAGCCATATTGTTTTCAATATCCACATAGGCCTGTTTGGACTTGGCGGCAACAACTCCTTCTACTTCTAGCCAGTCAGTCTGGAAACCCTTAAGTTCCTCAGCAGCTGTTGCGGTGTTATGGTTGCCAATTGCAGCCTCGGCAAGATCTAGCCGCGAAATCAGGCTTTTGATTGTTACCTGATCTGTACCACTTGGGGTCGTTTGGGCTATAGTACTGTTAAATCCCCCAGTAATAAATTTCTGGTTGATTGCATGTAAACCTTGAAGGGATTTTACCAGTTGCGACTGTTCCGGAGGCTGTTTTGACAAGGCAAATTTGACCTCACCCATTGCCCCTTCAATATCTTTGTATGCTTGACGGGAGGTCTTTTTCACACCATCTTCAATGTCAAACCAGTCGTCTTGAAATTTCTTGAACGCTGAACCTGCTGCTTGGAAGTCTTTTGCCTCAGCTTTGGTAATTGCCTGTTCGATATAGGCGTCTTTGCGCTGTACATCTTGTTGTGGCGTGCTGCTTGCATAGGTAGGTAGCGCCACAAAAAACAGCATCGCGCAAAGACAGAGTGATAACAGAACTTGCCAGCGCCTAAGCTGGAACCTTCTATTAAGAGCCACTTTTTGATTCCTTATTTCAATAGTGTTTACAAGCGAAAGAACAACTTCGAGCCGAGCCTATTTGCGCAGCACGACTATCAAAATTTAATACTTGCCAATTTTTCTCAACAATTTGATTTGCTATTGTAATTTTATTAATCATGATACATCATTGATATGATTATTCAATAAGCAAGTTTTTTAACTAAAATTTTTGAAACAAAACCCCAACCTCTTCCCAAAAAATTTTCACTAATAGAGGTTGAAATAGAGTGATTATTGCTACTATAAATTAAACTTTATCTAAGTGCTGATATGTGCTGGCATCTTCAGTATTGCCAGTGGATGCGCTTTAAAAGCATACCTGCAAAGAGATAGCAGTTTATCCCCTACAAAGGGTGGCGCTACGTCAGCTACGAAAATTCAGATCAAAGCAAAAAAAAATTTCAGTAGTTTTACAAAAAAGGCAATTATCTATAAAATAATTTAATTGCAAAATAAGAGCAATTATGGTTAGCAACCCTGCGCTGAAGAGACGGGGCGTCAAGCAAGTGCTTGAAGTCCCAACTCAACACACTGACAGTACGGTAGAAACTCCTTCTGACAACCTTAGATGACTAAATAAGACTGCTTAAAAGGTATCTATAGGGGATTTCAACCGGATGAAGTACACCCACAACGTAGGGGCGAACGGTCGTTCGCCCCTACCCGATGTACCTCACTGAATCGCAAACCGCTATATATAGCTATATATATCAATACGGTTCAGTTAGGGAACACCAAGAAATAAATTGTCCGAAATTGTAGGGGCGGGGTAACCCCGCCCTTACGAATGATACGATTGAGCGGTCTACGGTTGGGATATTTTATTTTCTGGAAGTCCCTTAAGAGAATTTGCCAACCTTAAGAAGGCAGAAGTACGAAGGCATTCGTCAGAAGGTAATCCCCATAACGCGC
>CAZZXJ010000765.1:0-3093 GCA_964657905.1 uncultured Stigonema sp. | reverse complement strand
AGCGTCACCCGAAGGGCGGATGAATAAATGGCTTGAAGCACGGAGCCAAATTCCCAATTTGGTGGTCTTCAATTAGTGGCGGGTTTGAATCCCCCACGAAGAGTGTTCTGACTCCTGACTCCTGACTTCTGACTTCTTCTTCAATAGCATCCGTATGGAAGATGAAACGGGGAATTTCATCTTGCGGATGTGGGATACCACCTTGCTATCTGACGTGTCAGATCATGTCCGGTTGAACACTTATAATAAGGCTTGTAGTTGCGCTGTCTTCGCTCTTAACAGTATGAGAGCGAAGACAGCGCAACTACGAACCTTAGCGAAATCTCCCCTATGAGAACAACGAATTAGCAGTTTGCGGTCCTACTACTCCATCTGCTGGATATATGCCCACGCTTCTCTGGTATCTTCTTACTGCATCGGCAGTCGTGTAATCATAGTATCCGGTAGCGCGAATACCTAACCTTCTTTGCAGCTGGGCAACAAGCCGACCTTGAGAGCCAATGTTCAGAGTATACTCACCACCAACGCCAGGACCAGAAGTATTTCCGGTATCTGATGAGAACAGAGAGTTAATAGTTGCTGGTCCGGCTACTCCATCTGGAGTTAGACCGACACTTGTTTGGTATCTTCTTACTGCATTGGCAGTTGGGGAATCATAGTATCCACTAGAGTAAATACCTAATCTTCTTTGAAGCCTTGCAACAAGTCTGCCACTAGAACCAATGGAGAGATTATACTCACCACCAACGCCAGGGCCAGGATTATTGATGCTACCTGGTGTGTATCTAGAGTTAATCCAAGAGGTATAAATCCAACCACCTGAACCTCTTAAACGAGCATAATTGTTCCTGTATTCTCCGACCCGAATTGGTGTGCCATTGTAGATAGTGCCTACAATAGGTGCGCTCTCGCTAGGATAACTGCGGATATTTAGAGGACTGCCGTTTGTACTTACATAGTACCTACCGTAACCATTGTACGTCGCTGAAGCAACTTGGGATTGGGCTACAATTGCAGTCAAAAGACCAATACTAGCAAAAGTCAACCAAACAGATTTAAAATGTTTTTTCCAACTGAATTTCAATTTAATCTCAGGGAGACTAAATTCGGTATCTGGATTTGCCTCTGTATCGGCAAGCACCATGTGCGAATAAGCAAGATATTCCACGATGAGCTCCTATCTGGGTAAATTTTGGGTGATTACAGAGAATTTATTTGTTTTTCTCTGAATTTCATCTAAGTGTATTTTAGACTACGTATAATCATAAAGGATTTTTAGCTACAGATGAATTAAGAAAGATTAAATTTGATAACAAAACTCCGGGTAAAGCTGATCGCGCTGGCTTTAATCTAAGTCTAGTTCAGCTTTGGACATAACAGAGAGCTTAAGAAGCTTGGCTCCCTGTTTTGTTTGGGGCTGATGATGATTTGACACGATGCTTGTGAAGAGCAACGTATCAGTTAGTTTGAACGTACTCGTCGCTCACCGAGAGCGAGTAAGCGATTTAATTTGCAGTGGAAAAACTATCAGAACGAATCGGACTACCATTTCGCCAAACTTCTACTCCCTCAGGGCTAACTAAGTAGGAAAAGCTACCGTTATTTGCCCGATATCGACGAGTGCCAACATTCCAAGCAGGAAGTCGTACAGGCTTGTCTGGGTTTTGCTTTAATTGCCCGATATAAAAGAACTGACCGTTTTCCTGACAGACTTTAACACGAGAGGTTGCTGTCTCACCTTCAATGACTGTTACACCACTGCATCCAGTATTAACCATTGCAGATTCAACAGGTATGGGAATTGATTGTGATGGGGTTTGCTGTGTTGCTACTGGTGGTGATATTGTGCGAGTCGGTTCAACAGGTATGGGAATTGCTTGTGATGGGGTTTGCTGTGATACTGAGCGAGTCGGGTTACCTGCTTGACTATTGTTGGTAGTAGTTGCTATGCGCTGTGATGGGATCTTGCCTGCAACTAAAGGTGGTAACACAGGAATGGGGTCAACTACAGATACCATATCATGGGGATGGACTTCAAAATGTAAGTGAGGTCCTGAACTGTTACCTGTAGTTCCCATCTCGGCAATAACTTCACCTTGACTAACCTGTTGACCATTTTTTACTAAAACACGGCGATTATGACCGTAAACCGTGAAACTACCATTAGGATGGTGTATTCTTATAACATTACCTAATCCCCAATCATCCCAACCAGATTTAACCACTTGACCAGATGCGGCGGCAGCAATTGGGGTTCCTGGTGGTCCGGCGATATCAATTCCTATATGACGATTTTTATTAAAGCCTTGAGAAATAATCCCTTGACTGGGCCACATCAAGCTATTCGTATGGGGAGATCGCTCAACAAGGGGTTTGTCTGCTGTCTGAGTCTGAGCGGAGGTAGCTGCACCTACTAAAGCAGTGAAGGAAACTAACCCCATCAAGCCATAAGTACAGAATTGAGAAAAAGTAACTTTTGTCATTCGTTCCAAGCCTATGAAATGGTTCAGAAAGCTTTTGATTATTTGCTGTTACAACCATAAGACAGTATCATCAAGATAATAAATATACAAATTTACTACGCATGAGCGACTTTGCCCCTGGTAAAGAATATAGCTAGAATTATATTTGCCAGCAGGTAAATCGCCAACAAAAAGTTGTAGAGACGTTACATGTAACGTCTCTACAAGGGCTTGTGTACCCGGACGGCAGCCTGGTATCCAAAGACTCTGGCATTAGCTTCAGAATCTGGCACGTCAAACACTGTTCTATAAACGAGCATTGCGATCGCCATCGGGAAACGAGCGTTGCCACGGGCAAGCCACTTCTCCTGACGAAGACGCGCAAGGGACGCGTCTAAGCCGCTTCATCGTCCAAGTTGACTTCTCACCCAACTCCGAAATGCTTTAACCAACTTCAAATAATCCATCGTTTCAGCTTGTTGTAAAAATTCAGAAATGCTGGGAATGGGTATATTGGGAAAAAATTGGCTTTCCTGGGAGGTGATATAGCTCTGGTTTTGAAGTAGCTTAATAATTAATGAATTACCGTCATAAATCCAAACCTCAGCAACGCGCAGATCGGCATAAACCT
>CAZZXJ010000764.1:0-3102 GCA_964657905.1 uncultured Stigonema sp. | reverse complement strand
AGGGGTAGGGGGTGGGGTGCTTTTATTATAAGTAATCAAGCGGACATGATATTATGAGTGGATTTATGATATTTGAACAGGGGTTACACCTTCTATGATGTATTATTATTTACTCACAGTTCAGTATATAAATTTAAATTATTAAGTAATTTCCACATGGTGGATTAGTTATAGATGGGATTAAAAAAGAACTGACAGATGATCGACTGAGCAAAGTTAAGCTCATCGGTGATCATCGAGTCCAACAGAATTTAGTGGTCAAAAGTCAGGATCCAGGGGCTTTCTGTATTCTGACTTTTGACTTTAGGCTCCCTTAGTCACGAAAGAACCCCATGCCCCATGCCCACCCCTAAAAGGAGTGGGATGAGTTTAACAGTCTTGGTCGGGGGTAGTCGTGGCAACTCAAAGTCAAATTCTCAACTGCGGCTATGGGCAAGGCTACAGTCTGCGTGTATTAGCAGACCGAAGCGAGGGCAAAAACCCTAAAAGATTTGCCAAATCTTTACAGTTACTTTAATAAACAGAGTTACTTATATGAATATTTGGAAAGTAGCAGCTTGTACTTTAGCTGCGACCACCTTTGGGAACTTGGGTCATAGCGCTTGTGCCACTTTGAGCAACACTGCTACATCTGCACCAAAAAATCCGGAACCACCTGCTGAAACTCTCGCAAGCCAAACCTTTACCGTAAGCGCTACCCCTCCTCAACCCGACCCTACCACTGAATCTCAGTACTTGCTAGGAACTGAGGCTCGTCAGTTAAGCGGGAGCTTAACGGGGGAATTGACAAACAGCACAAGAATACGGCAGGAGGGGAATACGGGAAGCGAGGAAACCCTGAAGCTGCCAGTAAAGACGCCTCAACTTGCTCAATTGATGGTACTATCAGACGTCCAAGGTAATTGGGCACAAAGTTTCATCGAACTTTTGATAGGACGGGGGATTATTCGGGGATTTCCGGATGGCACTTTCCGTCCAGATGAGCCAGTAACACGCGCTCAGTTCGCCACCATGCTCCAGAAAGCTTTTCAGAAAGATCCTGTCCGCAATCCTGTTCAATTTGTGGACCTGCCTGCCAATTATTGGGGTAAAAGCGCAATTCAAGCAGCTTACAAGATGGGTTTTCTAGAGGGCTATCCAGGCCATGTCTTCAATCCCGACCAAAATATCCCTCGCGTTCAGGCATTGGTTTCTCTGGTCAATGGTCTGAATCTTTCTGTAAACACGACAACGCCAACGGTTTTAAATACCTATTTTCAGGATGCCTCTCAAATTCCTGACTATGCTCGTGAACAGGTGACTGCGGCTTTACAGAACCGCCTAGTTATCAATCATCCCAATGTTCAGATTCTCAATCCGAATCAGGTAGCAACACGGGCAGAGGTGGCAGCTTTTATCTATCAAGCCTTGGTCAAAGCCGGAACTGTTCCAGAACTAACGACATCTGAAACTGCAACTCAATATATCGTAGAGTACAAACCACCACAAAACACACCGGGCAAGACAGCCCAACTTGAAGACTTGCGGCAACGTTTTCGCCTCCCATCAATATCCTCAAAAAAACTGAGGGCAGTCACAGGAATTGTTAGTGTGCCTGGCTCATCTGTTGCTAGTCCTACTGCTTTCGGTGCGGACTTCGGTGATATTTTCGTCGGAGGTAGTTACCAATCGAGGGCGCGCTTTACTAATGTTGATGATGGTGGAGCGGTGTTTGGATTTGGTCTGGGAGAACGGCGAATAGTAGGTTTAGAAGTCGCTGTTTCTTCTTTTTCCACTGTTAGGCAAGGTTTTTTCTCTAACGGAGGTGTCAGCTTGAAGCTTCACCATTTGTTCCCTAATAACTTGGCGATCGCCGCTGGGGTAGAGAACGCTGCTACGTTCGGTTCTCCAGATGGGGGAAGCAGTGTCTATGGCGTTGCCACTAAAGTCTTTCAACTGAGAAACGACGTTACCAAACCCTTTAGCACTGTCACTGTGTCCTTGGGTTTGGGGGGTGGTCGTTTTCGCTCAGAACACGACGTTCAAAAAGGCATAGACTCTGTTAATGTGTTTGGCAGTGTGGGGCTAAGAGTAGCTGAACCAATATCGTTAATTGCAGACTGGACTGGTCAAGATTTGACAATAGGTACTTCTATTGTCCCCTTCCGAAATATTCCGATTGTCATTACCCCGGCTGTTGCTGATGTTACTGGCAATGCTGGTGATGGTGCTAGATTTATTCTCGGTTTTGGTTTTGGCTACTTTTTCTAAATACTTTGAGCTAAACATAATGATTAATATTAGACATTTTCCATTTCATCTGGGTCTGAGCTTTACTTTTGGAGCGGTTTTAATGCTTTGCCAAACATCCCTGCCAGCTCAAGCCCAAACAGGCAACCAGTCAGATGTCACTGGTGCGATCGTTACAACAAGCGACATCGCAGGCGGTACTTTTGCCCACTCGACCGTAGGGAGAAGTGGCCGAGTAGTATTTACTAGATCTACCGACCAAGCTATTGTCAATCAATCCGCTGCTAAAGTATTAAATCAGCTGAATATAATCACCTTAACTTCACCCGCCGGTAACCCTATCCCCTCAGAAACACAGCAGAATTTACTAAGTGTTCTGACAGGATCAGGACCTTTGCAAGCAACCGCGAGTAGTGGGCTTACGAACGCATTAAGTAGTGTTCAGGGTGGTCCTACAGTTGACGAGGCTCAGCAACTAGTGAGTAACTTGCACGGTTTGCTAACAGGTGGTCTAAAGCAAAGAGAAGTTAGATATGCTAAAGTCAATCCAACTCGATTAGTGGCAGCAGTGAAAGCTTATAATCATTTAATTGATACTAGCTCTGCAGAGTTTCTGAATAATCCGCCACCTCAACTACTAGCTATTCAGTCGTTACTGTTGCAATTGATTAAACCTTTATCCTGATTTGTGATCAGTTAACTCATATCTTGCACCACACTGTGGTTGCGAAAATCAGAGCAACAAAAAGAGTCGTGATTTCGTAGGGTGGGCACTGCCCACATTAGCCTTCCACAAGGGAGGGTAAAATTTAGGACTTATATCATGTCCGCTTGATTACTTATAATAAAAGCACCCCACCCCCTACCCCTCCC
>CAZZXJ010000763.1:0-3107 GCA_964657905.1 uncultured Stigonema sp. | reverse complement strand
CCTGACTTCTGTCTCCTGACTCCTGACTCCTTGCACTAGCGAGTTGATTCTGAACGCTTTGGACTTAATTCAAAGTATGAGTGAGCGCTGTAGAAACAGATTTCAAACTCTTTCAAAAAGTTGATATGCCCCAGAATTAGCGGAACATTCGAGGTTTTTGCCCAGGCAAAGGACAATCGAACAGTCGGGAAATCACCAATGGAGGCATCAAGCAAAACAGCACGAGATTCAACATTCCGTAAATTGCCTGTTAGCTCTAATTCGATGTTGAAGTCATGCCATTGCTGTCCTAGCTGTGTCCCAAGCTGATAGGGTAGGACGTTGACCATAGAGCCTGTATCAATCATTCCCTCTGCCTGTATGGTTTGTCCCCGGTAGGATAATTGCAGAGGCAAGTAAGGAAGCGTGAGATCGCTGAAATGAACGCGCATTGGATTAGCCCTGAGATTGTGCAGCGTCTGCGGCTAATAGATCTAAAAGAACTTGCGCTGCTTGTGGAGCATCGTTCGGCGTCCAGACTTCATAGAGCACACCCGATTCAAGCTGGGTCATGGGATGATTTTGTAGGGAGGTCACGATCACTTGTATGAGTTCAAGTCGATCGCTGATGGGAAGAGTCAGAACCTGGCTTTTCAAATCGGGTGAGAGCATTATGTTCTACATAGGAATGATTGACTTCCAGTTCGATTATAGTGCTAGCCGGGGTATGAGTAGCATTCGCGCTCTCAGGACATTTTTGTTGTTGTTGTTTAAGGAAAATATTGAGAACGACATAAGAGCCATTTGGTTTACTGAGAATTATCAGTTGATGTTGAGATCATCACATTACTGGGTGTGAAAAATTACATTCTGACTCAAAAGAACATCCATTGGGTTTCGCCTGTTTTTCTGGTGACAATCACTACTGGAACACCTAAGAATCTGGAAAAAGAAAAGCATAGTCATTTACGTTGGGTTAAACTCAGTAATTTGCCACATAACATTACGCTAACAACTACAAGTGCAGTCAATTTTTTAAACCAATATCTTTCCAAAGACTAAATTACTATCGACTCAAAAACAGAAATGCTGTTTGCATCGACCCGACAACAAAACCCAAAACACCGCCCAAAATCACAATTGCTTGCAATTCACTTTTCACAATTCCCTCAATAGCAGCTTCTAAATCAGCAGGTGAAGTTGACTTCACGCGGTCAACAATCATCTGATCAATAGCTAAGATGGGAATTGCTTGAGCGACAATTGCTTCTAAATCTCTTTCCAAATACCGATCTAAAATTAAAGCCAGTTCTTGACTCACGACTTCTAAAGAAGCACTGATCACGGAGGAATTGCTAAGGCGATTCAACAGCAACATAGCAATATTTTCCCAGTTGACTGACTCACTTAATCCTTGCAGCAAATCGCTACCACGTGTTTGCAGGTAATTACGGACATTTTCGCGGGTCGTCTTTCGCAGTTGCCTGACCGTCCCGATGGGCAAATTTTCTAAAGAAATTTCTTGCAAAAATCTCTTGATGCGATCGCGCACTAGCAAATCTTGAAACAATTCCTGCAAACGAGCATTGGTATCGTCTTTTTCATCTAAGCAATAAGTTCGCAGACGGCTTAAAGTATTGCGTAAGCCAAACAGATTTGCCACCACCCAATAGGTGCCACTGGTTTTTTCCCGAAAGCGTTCATCAATAGTTTGAATTGTGCGATCGCTCAAAAAATCAATTGCTGCCAGCCGCAGCACATCTGGTGGTATAACTACTTGCAGGAGCCAATCAGCAAGGCGAGTAGCTTGTTCTTCATTCAGTTTAAATTCCAGCAATATCTGGTCAAAAATTTGATTTATCTGCGCTGACAAAAAGTCTTCGCGCCGCGCTAAAACCTTAAGGAGACGAGGCAACGATTCTCCTAATAAATCCCGCAAAATTCCTGCCACAATCTTGGCAGTTTTCTGCTCTTTATCGGATTTGACTTGGTCGAGCGCCATTTGCAGTAACCACAGAATTGCTCCTTGTATGCGTTCCGTTTGCAACAGTCGCCGCGCCAGATTTTGCAATTCTTCTGGTGTCAGCAGTGACCCCATAATAGTTTCTGAAACGTTTTTAGCAAGGCGTTCCTGGTTGCGGGGAATCAATCCAGGGGTGAAAGGAACCCTTCGGCCACCAATGTAAATTGCTTGGTAGGGACGAAATAGCATTTTGATGGCTATATCGTTAGTGAAATAGCCAATAATTCCACCCAAAACCGGGGGAGATATATAAAGCCAGAGATGAGACCAATCTAAAGTCATTAGTCATTAGTCATTGGTCATTGGTCATTAGTCATCGGTCATGTGTAAAAAAACACAATTAATACCGAACAAATGACAAAGGACAAATGACTAATAACTACTGAGCTTTGTTTACCACTAACACTCCCATCATACCGTTCGCAATGGGGTAATGTGTGGCAGTTGCAAAACCTACTTGACGAGCTATCTCTAGTTGCTCCTTTCCTGTGGGAAAACGGTCTAAGCTGGGACTGATGTAGGCGTATTCTTCCTTTAAACCCATTTGATTGGCAACTGGAACGACAAGATGATCCATATACCACTGCTGAAAAGCACGGATTTGTGGATTGCTAGGACGATGGAAGTCTAAAATCGCAGCTTTGGCACCTGCTTTGAGGACGCGGTGTATTTCTTTCAGACTGCGGGGAATATCTGTAACATTTCGTAAACCGTAGCCCATTGTTGCGGCGTCGAATTGGTTGTTCTCAAAGGGTAATTCCAGCACGTCAGCTTCAACCCAGGTGATGGACACAGGTGGATACTGACGTTGAGAGCGAAATGAAGCAATTTCTAACTGCGCGGTCGAAAAATCTACTCCATACACCAGTCCCATTGCTCCCACTCGCCGCGCTAAGCGCAAGGATATGTCCCCACTACCACAACACAGATCCAGGCAAGTATCTCCCGGTGTGGCGGCGCTCCATTTCACTGTCATTTCCTTCCAAATCCGGTGCTGTCCCAGACTCAGCCAATCGTTCAACTGATCGTAAATTGGAGCGATGCGGTCAAAAATAGCACGAATTTCGTTAGTCATTGGTCATTGGTAATTGGTAATGGGGCATGG
>CAZZXJ010000762.1:0-3107 GCA_964657905.1 uncultured Stigonema sp. | reverse complement strand
CGAATTATGAATTACGAATTATTTTGACATCCAGGCAAGGTTAAACTCGTTTAAACCCTGTCTTAACCTAAAACTCTGATACTAAAAGCTGAGACTCGTTAGGTTTTAGATATGGTTGAACGCACCCCAACTAACCTTGCGGTATAGTTGGGGATTCATCCACCAAGAAGTTCTGTACATCTGCAAGCAGAAGTAGCAATACATCTCAGCGTACCCAGAACAATTGGCGTCCTCAATGTGCCGTCAGAACTTTTGCTGTCGAACACTCTAGAATAGCAGTTGTCACCCATAATTACCGCATACCAATAACGAGCAGCGATATTGTATGAAGCGTTTAGATCAGAGTGATATCTTTTCCCTGACTTAAAACGACACAAAGAATAATTTGTTTTATCCCTCCTCACTTTTCCGCTGCCGTCATAAGCGTATGCGCTCGTATATTTTGGGTTGATAAAAATAATCTTTCCGCCTAATTCTGTCCACCTATCTGTCACCAACTCAACAATTTTTCGGTGACACCAAAGGTGAAACTTTTGTTTTTGTAAACTCCCCTTCCTTCCCGCTTTAGCTTTCCAGCCTTCTAAATCCTCAAACACGATAACTTTAACATTGTGAAAGAGAGCAAACTCAACAATGCCCTTAGCCACTATTTTTGATATTTGTAAATTAATATTGGACGACTTGCGGTAGAGTCCTTTACAAAAACCGAGAGGTAGATCCTGGTTTGTAATATTCTTAGTCTGTTTTACCTTATGGGAAATCATCATCCGTCGTTTGTTTCTTCGGTCTATGTCTCTAGCAGGGTTGATGAACTTCCTTGCTTTTACAGTACCGTCCTTACCAACGATAGATGCTGTTGCAGCATTATTGATACCACTATCAACGCTACAAATAAAGTCAGAATCACCCATTGGGTTCACCTGTATCTCTACAGGCATGGAAAGTTGACAAGTGTGCTTATTAACCACCAAAGCAGGTGACTTTATTTTATTTCCTTCTATTAAATGACGATTTAATCCATGCTTTTTAACTGGAATACAATTGATCCATACCCAATCAGTTCCACTCCAAACTTTGACATCAACTAATTGATAATTCTGCCGATACCTAATCTGTTGACCTTTGTACAACGCCGGATAGGTATTGCACATTGCTGTCAGCGAAGGCGGTTTAACTTGTGGATGCTTCCTTTCCCCAGACTGCCATTGATAATATCGAGTCTGAAAACTAGATACAACTCCAATAGCATCGGCTATAGCCGCTCGTCTTAAGTACGAAGGAAACTTTCGGAACGATGGGTATTTTTTAATTACATTTTGAAAATATGTGTGCTTGGTTGCGGTGTTATCTGCTGTTTGATGAATTATCTTCTCTACCGCATTAACTCGCTCCTTGGAAGTTAAGTCAGCAAGGTTTACCCATTGAGAATTGACGACCAAAACCAATGGTTTAAGAAATTTACGGTATTCCTCAATAGTTAGAATCATCTGGTTTTTTTGTTCGGGAGTCGCTTTTAGCTCCCAAACATCAGTACGAATAGTCTCTTGAGGCTTCTTAGTCTTGTTTTTGGCTCGTCCTTTGCTCATTGGGGTGTGTCTTAGACCATACTTATGTCTACAATAGCAATGAACGTTTATGGTGTCAAGCATGTCAAAGAAAGAATACGATAAAAAGTGGCAGCAAGCGAATGCTGAAAAAACAAGAGCCGCTACAGCGAAATATCAAGAAGGGAAAAGAAGAGCAACGGTGATTTTAGATGAATGGATAGGAGAGGAGATAGATAAAATAAAACCCCCAGAACAACCGCTAGGGGGATGGATAAGAGAAAAAATAGAGAAGTGGGCGTCCGTACGTAAAACTACCTCAAATACGGTTACTGACTCTATTGAGGCAGATAATATTTTTTAATCGTTGCTGCGCTTTTTATGTTGGTTTCGCTTACCCCACCTAAAATGTAGATATTTTTAAAGTATTTTTAGGTGGGGACTGCGCGAAACATTTTCGTTCAAATCAAGGGTTATCTATTATTTCTCTGCTTTTTCCTGGCATTGTCTGTGTCAGTAGTCCTAGGAAGTATCAATTCTGCTCCCGCTATGAGCTACGTTTCCAAGCTAAATACTCTCAACGGACAGCCTCCCATTGTCATCGGTCACCGAGGAGGTGGAACTGGGTATCGTCCAGAACATACGGTGGGAGACTTTGGGCGTGACCTGATTGGTTCTCACAACCTAGGCATTAAATTCGGTGCAGACTATATTGAACCTGACTTGGTAGTCACCAAGGACGGAGTCCTCATCGTTCGCCACGAACCTCTATTGGGAACTGTGAAAACGGATAACAATGGCAATATTGTTAACGATGACAACGGTAAGCCCATTATCCAAGAAGCCACGACAAACGTCGCCGATTTGCCCGAATTTGCTTCACGCTTGACTACCAAAGTCCTTGACGGACAACCTGTTACCGGCTGGTTCGCAGAAGACTTTACTTTGGTTGAAATTAAGAAACTGCGAGCAATCGAACGCCTTCCCAATATTCGTCCTAATAATACTCGCTATAATGGTCTGTTCCAAATCCCTACTTTCGATGAAGTTATCAATCTCGCCAAAAGGCGTGAGGCAGAAACTGGTCGGAAAATCGGCATCTATCCCGAAACCAAGCACCCCACATACTTCGCTGAAGTCGGCAATTATCTAGATGGCACTCCTATCCATGTCAATACATCACAACTCCTGATTGATGACCTGGTTGCCAACAACTATACCGATCCCGATCACATTTTTATCCAATCCTTTGAGGTCTCCAATCTCAAAAACTTAAAAGAGAATATCATGCCAGCTGCTGGGGTCGATATTCCTCTGATTCAGTTAATTGATAGCAGTGGTGCTCCCTATGACTTTGTTTACCACAACGTTCCTCAAACCTACGCCGATCTGATCACTCCTAAGGGATTAACACAAGTTCATACTTATGCCACAGGAATTGGTCCTGACAAGCGACTGATTGTGCCAGCTTCTGCAAAACTGGATAATAACGGTCAACCGATTGATATTAATGGGGATGGGCAGATCAGCGATGGCGATAAATTCCTGGGTACGCCAACTTCC
>CAZZXJ010000761.1:0-3113 GCA_964657905.1 uncultured Stigonema sp. | reverse complement strand
ATTGAGGAGATCAGACTATGCCTTCTCCCTTTCCAGGGATGAATCCATATTTAGCGCATCCAGCACTCTGGTCAGGGGTTCATCATCGATTGATTACCGCTATAGCCAATGATTTAGCTCCCCAAATTCGACCTAAATATATTGTTGCTATAGAGGAGCGGGTTTATCAAATGAGCGGGGAGGAGTCGCTGCTCATTGGTATTCCTGATGTTGCAGTGCAGCGACCGCAAACGGCTGCTAACATCAGTAAGTCTAATATTATAATTGCTGCTCCGACTGCACAACCGATTGAAGCAACAATTCCCTTGCCAGAGACTTTAACAGAAAGCTATTTAGAAATTCGAGACGTAAAGACCAATGAAGTTATGACAGTCATTGAAGTTCTCTCACCGAAGAACAAGCAATCTGTTGTCGGTCGTTTGCAATACGAAACCAAACGTCAAAATGTGTTAGGCACTTGCACCCATTTGGTAGAAATTGACCTACTCCGTCAGGGGAAACCAATGCCAATTTTGAGTCCAGAAGTTGAGAGTCATTATCGGATTTTAGTTAGTCGGAGTGACACCCGTCCAAAAGGGCAACTCTATGCGTTTAATCTATCAGATAAAATTCCCCAGTTTCCTTTACCTTTACGCTTAGAAGATGTGGAACCGTTAATCGATTTACAAAGGATAGTGGATGAAATCTATGACCAAGGGGGATACGATCTGAGGCTCGATTATAGTCGCGACCCAATACCTGCTTTATTAGAGACGGATGCTATTTGGGTTGATAAGTTGTTGAAGCAGCAAGGATTAAGGTGATTTTATCAAGGGCTAATCTTTTGATAGTTCTAAATTAGAAATTACTGATTACCAATTATTCCGTCAGGTTTCATCCTCAGCTAAAGTAATTAGTGCATCATCGAGAGTGAGATTTAGCTGCTTACCCAGACTTGGTACTAAGTCAATCCCAAAGTTTTTGTCCCTATCCTGGGCTTGGGCGCTAGTTTTAACGCCAATACACAATTCGTTACGGTTTTGTGCAGCAAGTACGCAGTCAGCGAAGGTTAGCTTGCTAATCTGTTTGTTGGGGAAGTAAAGCGATATGGGCTTAATATATAGTTCGCTACCCTCTACCGAGAACAAATCACGATATATTGGCATCACATCAGGCTCTTGGGATACCTGGGCTAAAATCTTAGACACAAATTGATTAGTGAGTAGAAAGTCTTTAACACCTGCTTTGATAACTAGGTCAGTTTCTTCTGAGTCAATTATCTCTGCAATCAAGTCTGTAGTGACTTTGTTTCCGGTAGCAGCCGTATAGTCTCGGAAAACTTGCCTCAGTTCCAACAAGATAGTGAGCGTCTTCGCATCAATTTCCTCAGCATTTTCCCCCATACCTGCCAATATTGAGATGCTGTTAAACTCATAGAGTTTTAAGGTGACAAGCTGCTCAATAGAGTCCAAATTAACTGACATAGCATCCATCTTGATATGTGGGTAGGCTTTGGCAATCTTGTCAAATTCAGCTTGCACCTCCTCTGTTAAATCCTGTACCACCAAGTTAAGCTGTGAACCTGCGATCAGGTATTTAGCATATTCTCTAAGGGCAATTGGGGCTTTGCTATTCCAACCAATAATCAGATACCTTTCAGTTTTTCGCTCAAGGGTTTGCCAGTGACCAGCAAAACTGAACTCCTTAGCCTGCACCACAGGTTGTGGGTTAAACTTGATGGTTGAGTCATCTTCTGCCAGGATGATCACTTCATCATCATCACTGAGCTTGTAATCGTTGCTTGCTTTTAGTGTCAATGTGCTATCTGCATGACGCACGCCTATTGGCATACCATTCGAGAAATGAAATGGTAATTCACCGAATGTTATATTCTGCCAACTTGAATTAGGGTGATAGAAATAGAATTCGTTTCCTTCAAAGCCCACCAAGTTTAAATATACGGATGCTAGTCCTACACTCCGTGAGGTTTGAACTAAGATCCGAGCCAAAATATCTGCCTCATTGAGAGTGGTGACGGCTCCGGGAACAATATTTTCTGCGAGTCGCCGATATTGTTCTGAATGTAATTCTACAATGATTGGCGGCAAGTTTTCTTCACCAAGATCTGCCACAGTTGCTAGGATTGCCTTAACCACCCGTGCATCTGATAAGGTCTTGAATTGCTCTGAATCTGAGGTTTTAGCATCATTTAAAATGATAATCGATTTAGCAAATTTGATGGCGACTTTGTTCAGGTCACTTAAATTGGTGGTTGAGCCATTGCGAGTCACCAATCGTGTCGTTTTCAGAACGCCTAGTTTATTTCGCAAGAAATCATCCATTTCCTCCTTATCTTGTTGACACAGGATTACAACAACTGCGTCTGCAACGGATTCATTAGCCACCACCAACTCGTTAATAATATCTATAACCCTGTCATTGAATCCGAGAATTAAGGTATGATTTTCTTCAACTACTGGGCTTTTCCCCTTACGCAACGCCTGGAGTTTTGATTCAAACTGCTGGGTAATGAAAGCGACCAGGCTGGAGAACAACACTAAGCCGATAAAAATCGTGACCACACCCACAAACTTAGCGGCAAAATTGGCGTCATCACCTGTGTCTCTAAGACCTATAAGCTGAACAAATATTTCCCAGGGCAAATCCCAGTAATTTTCTACTTTATTAGGGAAATACCATTCAGCTATGTAACGTGCCATTGTCGTCACAACAAAAGCCGCAAAAAATGCTGACAATAATGCCAGGAAGATTGAAAAGCCTCCCTTTGACATGAAGTTGTCGAACTTGTACTGTAGGCGCTTTTGCCAAGAGACTTGATTTTGAGAATATTTGCTATTGTTGTTGACCAAAGTTACTATCAACCTCCGAACCAGATAAGGGTGTCTCTAAATCTTTGATTGTATTGAGTTTGCAGTCCTTTTTCAAGGATACGAGCATAAATCACTACGTCAGGGTTCTTACCCTAAGCTTTAAATTAGGCTAATTTTCCCACTTTTTTTAGAAAATTTTTTTAAATCGAACTAGGACTTACGCATTGACAGAAATAGTCTTGTATGCCGTGGTTTCGGTAGGGCGGCGGAGCGCAATATTCATTTGGGTAGACCACCTTACCG
>CAZZXJ010000760.1:0-3120 GCA_964657905.1 uncultured Stigonema sp. | reverse complement strand
TGAGGGCTGAAGCTCTCACTATGAACTCCTCAAAGTTTCCTTGGTGGAGTACTAGGCGAACCGTGGGAACGAGAAATCTCCCGATATTCTTGGTCGGTGAGCAGTTAAACTAAAGTAACCAATGATACTTTAATTCAAATTTTTCAACCACGCTACTGCAAATTAAACGCACAATAGCTTAGTCGGAACCAATCTAGAAGAAATTGGGGGATGACGACGATAACTTAAGTAAACTATAGTAATAGATAAGTAGTTTTTAATACTAAGGCATTAAAATAATTCGGAGCAAGAATGTGTCTATTTGCGGAATCTGAATAGGCTATGGTGTATTGATTTGCACGCCAGACACGATGAAGACCTTAAGTGGAATTTTAAATTTTGAATTTTCTATGAAATCTAGTCTTACGACCATCACAGCTTTTAGCATCATTGCCATGCTTGCGGGAGCAGTCAATGCTATGCCAACTGAGCAATCACAACAACTAAATCCTACTCAAATTCCCCCAAAAGGGCAAACAAACTCTACTCCCAAAGTCAATCAGACTACTGAGCAATTTGATCTACCCCTGCTCGTCAAAACTGGTACCGCTTTTTTTCAAAGCGATCGCTATCAAACTGAGTCTCAGATGGAGGTTAATGGTGGAAATCAAGGCGCTAACTTTACCTTTCACATTCAAACTAAAACCATTGTTCAGTCAGGTAGAAAGTTTCGGGCAGAAATTGCTTTTACGCGACCAGGGGAACCAGCAAAACCAGCGAATTTATTGATTTCCAACGGTCAACAAGTTTGGATTTACCGACCTGACTTGCGCCAGTACGCCGTGACTTCCTATAAAGCTTTTGAGAATTCAGATGACTCATTTTTAATTGGTCTGTCCTCCTCACTTTTTATGGTATTCCCTGAAGATGCTAGACAACAGGTTGCTCAGGGTCAATTATCCAACACACAGGTTTTGCAAGAGATGGGCTTGGCTAATAATAAACTCCTAAAAGGGGACAGACGCACGATTGAAGGTGAGACATTATATGTATATAAATACACAGATCCCAAAGAGGGATTGGCGTACACCGCCTTTGTACAACCAGAGACTGCTACTCCCCAGCAACTACAAATAGCGGGGAAATCGCAAGGGTTGGACATTCTGATCACAGAAAAAATCCTGAGTAGAAGTGCAAATCCTGCCATAACCCAACAAACTTTCACCTTCTCTCCCCCACCAGGAAGCAAACAAGTAAAATCCCTTTCTCTCAGCCCATTTTGAGGTGTAACTAGCGGTTTAAGGGTGGAAAGGGGTGCTGTATTGAAGAAGAAGTCAGAAGTCAGAAGTCAAACGTTAATTGATGTACTAAGGCAATAGCAGCAATTTGCAAATCATACGGACCAATGGGAGTCCCCAAGCTAGTCAGTTCTGCACGAATTCTACTGAAGATTGTTACGGCTACATCATCAAAAGGCAAGGAGATAAAATTATTCAGAAAAGCTTCTTGCAAAGCCTGCGTCCGTGCAGGATTGTGACTTCTCATCGCCCCGTAAAATAGTTCAGCTTTCACAACTGAACATACGGCCAAATCTTGTGGTGATAGCGATTATAATCGTTGTCGGACACCAGATATAGGGCGATTTAGATAAACAATGCAAGCATTCGTGTCTAACAGATAAATCACTCTAGTGACTCCCGTTTTTCATATTCACCTTGGGGATATCTCACTATTGGGTCGTCCTGTAAAGAACCTGCCGTTTGCTCAAAAAAACCAGCAGACCAACCCAACTCTTGTGGTGTTTTTGCCTGTGTTGATGGTTCTACTGGCTGATAAATCACCATAACTTCTATTTCTTTGTCTGTCACACCAATTGGGATATCAAGATGCAAAATTCCATCTTTCCCCACCTGTGAGCGTAATTTTCTACTTTGCATTATCTTTTTCTCCATAAAATACAGTTTAGTGAGAAAGCTCAGCTTTGCAATGCCTAATTAATTGAAAAGGACAGATTAGAGCTATTATCTTCCCCAAGACAATGTCAGGATTGACGGGGTATCATTTTCTTGACAACGTTCCTGGTGCTACTCGTGAGGTGGTTGAGAGCAAGATGGATACGAGCGTAGGTTGGAAGTAGTTTCATGGACGAGCAGGTTTTGGGGCAGGTGTTGTCTTGGCAGAAAGTTGTGAAGGCAAGTTGGCATTCTGCACATGGGGGGGAGTAATGTAAAGTAGTACAGAAATTGCGACGCTCAAAGTTGCCAAACCGATATAAATTAACGAAACGGTGGGGTAACCAAGAATTCGACGTACGGAAGTGTATTGCTTGAAGTCAAGGTGCTGTTTTGATTTCCGGGCGATTGGGTCGAAAACCTGAAAGTTAAGTGTGCGAGTCTGAAACGCTTCATCAAGTTCGGCACTATTAAGGAAATCACTGATTACACTCTGACGATATATAAAACGTCGTTGAACCCTGCGCCAGTGAGCATCTACCATCATGAACATCAAGGGTGGCACAGCAGAAAAGAGAACGTATCTATATAATTCAGGCTTGCCTAAGATTATAGCGATGGCTCCAGTCCATGCAAGAATTGCCCAGTTTTTTATGCTGTTTCCGATATCATCAATCTTGCGAATAGAACTGTCTATAAAATCGAGTTCTTTCTTCAGCATTTCTAGCCGAAAAGCAAAGGCATCGTCCTTTTGAGAGGGGGTGTTCATTAGTCACACAAAACTTGGAGTGGGGGCAATACGGTTCCGTTAAGAGTTGTTAGTGAGAATTATATAGGTGTTCAGACGCGAAATTTCGCGTCTGAACAGTCGTTATCGGCAGTTTCTGAGTAGGATGTCTAGCATCATCAGGGATGAGAGTGTGGGGAAACCTATTCGAGGAGTTCGTCATTGTGGATATGAAGGGCGATCGCTCTAGCCTGTTTCAAAAACATCGTCTAAAATCCTCATTCTTATCTTGATTGACAAAAGTTTTCGGTCTACTGAGAGTTAATAGCTTCTTCTGTTAGTTATAATTGTACTCATACTTACTGTCGTAGTAGGTCTACTACCCCTTTGCGGGTGGAAGAGGTTAAGAGGGCAGATTAATGGTAACTACCGTATAGGCAGCTTGTTGGGTAGGCAAGATTA
>CAZZXJ010000759.1:0-3160 GCA_964657905.1 uncultured Stigonema sp. | reverse complement strand
GTGCCCACCCTACACTACTTAAAATTTTTCATGAATGATTTAGGATTCCTATAGCCGTGAATTTTATTTGTTGGGGCTTATTATGCAAAGGCAAACTAAGTATTACATAAATTTGTACTAGTTGCGGTTTTTAAAAACCAAATTTTTTAACTCTCAATTTTTTGTATATTTAACTGTGCTATAGTTTGTTACTTTGAAAAAATCAAATGAACAACATTCCAACTGAGCCGATCGCTCCTCTCAATAACCAATACATCGAACAGGAAAATAGGGATTTAGAGCTTTTCACTTTACTGCTGGACAAGTGTGTTGGGACTCGCGATCAGATTCTGGTTCAGAAAACCGAGATGGGTGGTACCCAGGCGTATGTAGGTTCAGTTACTCTGGAATGGTTTGCAGGTCGGGTACACTTCGCGTCTTGCTTACCCCTGCTTAAGCAAAAGTACAATCCCCAGACGGATAATATCGAAATTGACGCCGATAGCATTGATGAAATTCAGCAGCGTCCGCTTGATTGGTCACGTCAAGCACCCTTGGTGCAGTATTTGGTAACAGGAAATCACAAGTTCCCGCCTGTTCTAGTGGTGATTAACCAGCCCTGGGTGGACAATCCTAATGCATCTGAGTGGGATAGTAAGGGACGAGCCATAAAATCTAGTCTCGAATTTTCGCCACTGGATAAGGATAGTACATTAGGTCTACTTAATATTTCTCAGGAGGATGTGACTATTTATGCATTAGATGGTCAACATCGACTGATGGGGGTGCAGGGTTTGATGGAGTTGGTTAACACTGGTAAACTCCAGCGATCCAAAAAGGATAAAACTCCTTACGAAACTTTCATTACAGTAGATGACTTGATAGAAAAATACCATGTATCATTTGCTGACTTGCAAAGCTTGCCCAAAGAAAAAATTGGTATTGAGTTCATTTGTGCGGTTGCTGCTGGTGAAACCCGTGAAGAAGCTAGACGACGGGTAAGATCCATATTTGTTCATGTCAACCTGATGGCTGTACCTTTAAGTAAAGGTCAGTTAGCACAGTTGAATGAGGATGATGGTTTTTCCATTGTCGCTAGAAAAATTGCTGTTACTCATCCGCTTTTAGAACAGCGTGAGGATAGGAAACCTCGCGTCAATTGGAATAGTGCGACGGTTGCAGCCAAGTCAACGGTTTTGACGACACTGCAAGCGATCAAAGAAATGTCTGAACGATACTTAGGGCAAAAGTTCCTCCACTGGAAACCCTTGGAAAAAGGTCTAATTCCTATGCGACCAGAGGATGACGAACTTGAGAAGGGGATTAAGGATTTTCGAGTGCTTTTTGATAATTTGGCAAGCCTAGGAAGTTACAAGATTCTGGAATACGAGGATACGCCTCAATTGCGACGCTTCAGCTTTGAGAACGATGGGGGTGAAGGAAATATGCTGTTTCGTCCTGTTGGTCAAGTGGCATTAGCTCAAGCTCTTGGTATCTTGGTATTTAGAAAAGGGTTATCCCAAGAAGACATCTTCAAGAAGCTTCGCAAGTACGACCAGCAAGGCGGATTTAGTGGGATGGAGTACCCAAAATCTCTCTGGTATGGCATTTTGTATGACCCAAACAAAAAGCGGGTGCAGGTTGCTGGACGGGATTTGGCGGCGAGGTTACTCACTTATATTTTGGGTGGTATTCAAGATAACATTGAGCGTGCCGAACTCCGCAAGGATTTGGCTAAAGCCAGAACTGTTGAAAACAAAACAATAGGTTTTGATGGGAACTTTGTTGAACCGAAGCAAGTAGGACTTCCACCTATTCTTTAATCAGCAGGCGTTAGCGGGGCGTTTCTTGTTTGCTTCTGCCCCTGCGGTTTTCACTGATTACATCTGATTAGATGGTAGCATATTATATTTGCTACCATCTGCCAAATTGTATAAGTATTTGTATGGCACAAACAAATGAGGATAGCAACAATAGTGATCCGTCTGAGGACAAAGCTCAGTTTAGTAGCTTGATTGAGCCGTTCTTCTCACAGTATCACCGAGAGCGATGCTATCCAGGGCTAATTTTTCAGCAAGGGAAGCGTAGAATGGTACAAATCAATGTACCAGCAGGAGACTTGCCTGTTCTTCTTCAAGCCAAACCGTCTACTGGCAATGACCCTGATTCTGGAAAGAACCGTCCAGAGGTTCAAGGTCATGGCGATGAAATAAAACGATATATTGTTAATCGTGTTCAAAAAGGAAAACCTTGGATTATCGGGACACTCACCGCAAATGTAGCCCCAGATAAAATTACTATCATTGAATTAGGTAGGGGTATTTGTATAGTTGTCATTCGCCGTGGAGTCAAGTTAGATATTACTGATGGTCAGCATCGTAAACGTGCAATTCACGAATTGATTGAAAGTGCTGAAAGCGAGATAATTGCTGATAATGATTTTCCAATTACCCTTGTTTTAGAAGGAGACTTTCGCCAGTGTCAAATAGATTTTCGAGACATGGCTCAAACCAAACAACTGGATAAATCATTATTATTGTCATTTGGTGAGTTTTCCGGTAAAGTTGGCATCACTAAAAACTTGATAGAACAAGTGCCAATGTTTCACGGTAAAACAGAAAAAATTAAAGCGAGTCCCTCAACTAAAAATAAGCTAATTTACACTACTAATTATATAGCTAAATTTGTCAGTTTGGTGTTTGCTGATAATCCAAGCAATGAACTACAAGACTATGATGTTGATGAAACATCTGAAGCTTTGGCGAGTTGCCTGAATCAGTTTTTCGCGGAATGCAGCAATACGCAGTATATTTATGATAAAAATGTTGAGCAATTAACAGTTGATGATGTAAAAGTCTTTAAGGAAGAATGTCTACTAGGTGTAAGTGTTGGACTGGATGTTTTGGGGAGATTACTCTACTGCACTTATTCACTAGAAAGCAATTATTTCAATGAAGAAAAAGTTTTGCAACTAGCACAGTTAGATTGGTCAAGAGAAAACCCTCTTTGGAAAGATAACGTAGTCCGGATAGACTCTAAGCCTAAAAATCCAGACAAGCCTTATAAAATATCATTTGGTGCGGGTCCTGTAGCAACAGCAGTCAAGATAGTCAAAATGACACTGGGATGGATATGAAAAGGTTATGTTTAAAAAAATGCCATTGAAAAGCAATACCGTTGA
>CAZZXJ010000758.1:0-3160 GCA_964657905.1 uncultured Stigonema sp. | reverse complement strand
CTATAGCCAAACTTCCAGTTCATCCTTCTGTCACAAGCAAAGCGAAGCGCATGATTGATATTCTGGGTGCTGTTGTCGGGCTAGGGATTACAGGGGTGGTAGCAATTCCTGTTGCTATAGCCACTGGGCTGGATAACCCTGGTCCCATCTTCTACAGTCAAATTCGCTATGGTCTGAGCGGACGTTCCTTCCAGATCTGGAAATTCCGCTCCATGGTGGTCGGGGCTGATCGACTCAAGCATTTGGTCAATAACGAAGCCAAAGGTCAGATCTTCAAAAATGAGAATGACCCTCGCGTTACCCGTGTAGGCAGGTTTCTCCGCCGCACCAGCTTAGACGAACTCCCCCAGTTCTGGAACGTGCTGCTGGGGGAAATGAGTCTAATTGGTACCCGCCCTCCCACTCCCGATGAAGTGATGCAGTACTCAAGCCACCACTGGGAAAGATTGAATGTCAAACCAGGTATTACCGGCGAATGGCAGGCTAATGGTCGCTCCAGCGTCAAAGACTTTGAAGATATTGTTCGCATGGATTTAGACTACCAACGCAAGTGGTCTATTGCCTACGATATTAGTTTGATGCTGAAAACCCTAAAGGTTGTCTTCAATAAGAGCGGTGCTTGTTAATAGGCGAAGTATCACAACTAAGATCTCGATCTGGTATTTGGGGGCTGCTTCTTGGTTGTTCATCTCAGTTTTTAGTTTGAGTCTGATCGAGATTTTCTTATCTTTAGACCAGTGTAGCGTATCCACTTGTTGCCAGCAGTTGCTCGAATGCCTGGGAAATGCGAGTTTGAAAGCGTTCTCGGTGCTTTAAGAGCAAGAAAGGTCGCGAGAGTGGATCATCACCAGTCGTGTCTTTTATAATACCTATAACTTGAATTGGACGGAGTGTGTCGAGACGCAGTTCTTTGACGATGATCAGTTCAGAAATCGCCGCAGCGCCTACCCCAGTCTCAACAACTGCTTTGACCATCTCACCATTCTTCATCTCTAAAATCACGGTCAAGTCTACTGGCTCAATAGCCCACTTTTGTAGCACTTGCTCAAATTGCTGGCGGGTTCCTGACCCTGCTTCGCACATCACCCAAGCAGTGGTTGTGAGTTCTGTTACTGGAACAACGGCTTGCTCAAACCAGGGGTGAGATTGACCTACGACAATTTGCAGGCGATCGCTCCCCACAATCTGTTGGTCTAGAGAAACTGCAACGGATGCTTCAACTTCTCCTTCAACTAAACCAAGGTCAAACAATCCTGTCACTGTCCCAGTGCTGATTTCTTGGGTGTTACCTAGAGTACAGTCAACCCGAATACCAGGATATTGTTGTTTAAACTTGCTGATGAAGTAGGGAAGCCAGTAACTACCAATGGTTTGACTTGCGCCTAACCTCAGTTCACCCCTTTGCAGATCGTTTAATTCTTGGAGTCCTCGCTCAGTCAAATCTAACTGAGCAAGAATTTTCTGTGCTTCCTTTTGCAGCGTCCGTCCTGCTTGGGTCAACTCAATGCGGCGACCAACCCGGTTAAACAACTTGACTCCATATTGTTCTTCAAGGCTTTGAATTGCAGCGCTGACCGAAGGCTGAGTAATGTAAAGTGCTTCGGCTGCACGTGTAAAGTGCATGTGCTGCGCTACTGCTATGAAGATTTGTAACTGGTCAAGGGTCATCCTTGCCATTTGTCAATCCTTAGGGTATTTAATAGACCTATCTCCATCAACGATTTGTTAGGTAAGACTACTGCTGTTCTGATTCACCTTCAACACTCGTTAATTGTTGAATTCGCTCGGTGAGATTTTCTTCCCAAAAAGTATCATTTAAATTTATGCTGCTCATGCGCCCTGTAGCTTTTGATCGCTCAGTGTATTATGTGAAAGGGATTGACATAACAACAAGATCACCCAATCCGTGATGTGTCTTGCTGCACTCCGGTTTGTTTGAGAGGGCGTTCAGTAGAGTCATCTCAATTAACGAACTTCTTAATTATTCACAAATCTGAAACCCGGTTTCTTTAAGACACCGGGTTTCTAAATTTGGGGCGCTAGACGAACTTGCGCCTCATCCATGCTGTTGGCAGGAAAATGTTTGTCTATGAGTGCAGGGACTTGCGAAGCTTGAACACGACTTTGGCGAGTTTTATCTGGCATTACCAGGTTTGGTCCTGCTTTACAATTTTTCATGCAGCCAGTACCTTTGATAGTCACTTGCGAATTTAAGCTGCGATCTCTCAAAGCTGCTTCTAGAGCGTGACAAACCTCTTTGCCACCGCTTTTCATGCAATCAGATTTTTGACACACCAAAATAGTAGCTCTTTTGACCTTGGCGTTAGTGACTGAGGGGGTAAGGGGATGCTCCCGTGAATGAGGCGAAGTTTCTTCCTCATCTCCCCTATGTCTTTGAGTACGAGTCATGATCACTCGCTCGGCATTCAGTTTAACTTCGCCTGTTTTCAAGTCGTGCTTTTTTTCACCCACTACTTGCAGCCAAGTACCTGGTGACAACCGTAAGTCAAAAGCAGCCCGTAAATCTTTAGCCAGTTTAACGTAACATTCACCTTCACTAGTAGCTAACAGCAAGCCTTTGAGCTTATAGCCATCTTTGATGACAAAATCGAGAAACCGTCCTTCAATACAGAACTCTGATACTTCGGTCATATAGGATTTACGCATTTTTTTGTCCTGTTTTTAACTAAGACAAGCAATCAAGCAAGGCAGGAGGAGCAGTGGCTTCCGCCTTTAAGAACTATTGCTAGCTGTTCCGCCAGCATTGCTCAAGAGTCCAAATTAGGTCTTGACGAACAGCGGTGAATTGCCGCATGACACTCCAAAGTTGAACAGCTACCGTAGGATTGCTAATTTCAACTGTCAATGGCTGGTTAGTGTCACACCAACAGAGAATATCTAGCTCCTGCAAGCGTTGATGAACTTGCCACCGATCTGCCCAAGTTACCTCAACAATCTGCTTTGCCTGTGGTTGTGAAATTGACGGGTTCAAGACAATTTCCCTCAAAGTGCAATAATTTCGCAGCAATCCCGCGCTTTTACTCCCTGAGTTTTTTAATCTCTGGGAGTTTAGCCTCTTCAATATTAGAATAACTTAAGTGCAAACCTTTCTCAATAATTTTGTAAAAAAATAAACTGTTCACAGAAAGTTGGCGCTTAA